>NZ_JAZGJN010000258.1:0-43180 GCF_038085095.1 Photorhabdus sp. P32
ATAAACATGAATTTCGAGACAAAGTGTTCAAATTTTTCACTACAACGCTACCTGATATAGCGGACTCGCTGACGTCCAGAATTAACGACCATTTTCAGGTGCTAAAAACTGCATTTTGAAGTTTATTGGGTATATACTGGACGCCATCCACTTTCATTCGAGTAAAAGATTCCGTCACAACGCTGACGCCTAATCCAGCAGAAACCAACCCAAGAATGGTCATTGCTTCGCCTGCTTCCTGTGAAATCATCGGCGTCACGCCTGCTTGAGCAAGTAACGTGATAATTTCATCATACAAAGCAGTCCCGACATCGCGCTCAAAAAACACCATCGGATAACCCGCCAACATTTCGAGCTTTATTCCCTGCGGAGCATATTCCAGCAAAGGATGTCCATCATAAACAGCCAGCATAAAAGGTTCTCGAAATAATAACCGATACTCAAGGTTATCGGGTAATGGGGTATTACGCATAATGCCAACATCAATTCGTCCAGTCAGTAATGGCGCAATTTGCTGTTTAGTATTCATCTGATGCATATGAATAGCGACTTCCGGGTAACGTTCCCGAAACTGCCGTAAACTCAGAGTGACCTTATGCATAAACGGTGTCGTAGAGGTGAAACCAATAGATATTTCACCTAATTCTCCTTTTTGCATTCTTGCGGCCTTTGTCGCCGCAGCATCAACCTGAGCTAGGATCTGATAAGCTTCTTTTAGAAACATGTTACCTGCCGGCGTTAAACTCACATTCCGGTTATTACGTTCTAATAACTGCGCATTGATATTATTTTCAAGTGACTGAATTTGTTGGCTTAACGGAGGCTGTGAAATATTAAGCCGTTCCGCTGCACGACCAAAATGTAATTCCTCTGCCACTGCAATAAAGTAGCGTAAATGCCGCAACTCGATAGCCATAATCACCTTTGAGATCTAAGACATATTATTATTAATGATTAATATATTAGACAAAATATTTTGCAATTCATATGCTTGATCTCCATCAAGATACAAGCTAGTTAATAAATTAAGTAAGGAAATGATGTGAGCGCCAGCCCTAGTAGTAATAGTAGTATCAGTGAAAATCCAACTCTTGATAATCATCTTGTTCAAAATAAAAAAAGTTATATTCAGAAAAACGATCCTCTGTACATTAGAGTGACGTTGTCACTCTTTATCGTCGGATTAGCGACATTTGCCCTGCTCTATTTTGTGCAACCGATTCTACCTATGTTGTCGGAAGATTTTGGTGTTTCTCCCGCGACCAGTAGCTTATCTTTATCCCTTTCAACCGGCATGTTGGCGTTGGGTTTACTAATAACCGGCCCTTTGTCTGATGCCATTGGCCGTAAAAATGTGATGGTAACCGCGCTAACAACAGCGGCCCTTTTCACTTTACTCAGTGCATTTATAACCAGTTGGCATGGAATTCTAGTTGTACGCGCTCTGGTTGGTTTGTCTCTCAGTGGCGTAGCCGCCGTTGCAATGACTTATCTTAGTGAAGAAATCCACCCTAATTTTGTTGCTTTATCAATGGGACTTTATGTTAGTGGTAATTCTATTGGCGGCATGAGTGGACGATTAATATCAGGTGTTATCACTGACTATTTCTCATGGCGGGTTTCTGTCATCGTATTAGGTTTATTGGCATTAATTGCGGCAATGATGTTTTGGCGTATGTTACCTGAATCGCACCGTTTTCGGCCAAGCTCTCTTAAACCTAGATCTTTATTAATCAATCTAAGATTACATTTTCGTGATAAAGGATTGCCATTACTGTTTTTTGAAGCCTTTTTACTCATGGGCGGCTTTGTTACCCTATTTAATTACATAAGTTATCGTTTATTAGATTCACCCTATCATTTTAATCAGTCAATTGTCGGTATGTTATCTATTGTTTATTTGGCAGGGACATACGGCGCCTCCAAAGTAGGTACATTAACCCATCAATACGGGCTTGGAAAAGTGCTGATCGCGACAATAAGTATGATGCTAATCGGTACGCTTATTACCTTATTCTCATCTGTGGTGACGATTATCATTGGGATGATAGTCCTCACTTTCGGTTTCTTTGCTGCACATGCTGTTGCCAGCAGTTGGGTTGGACGTCGTGCTCGCCGGGCCAAAGCACAAGCCTCTTCTCTTTATCTGTTTTGTTATTATTTAGGCTCAAGTGTGGCAGGTACTCTCGGTGGTATATTTTGGCTCCAATTAGGTTGGCATGGTGTTGTTTTATTTATTGCCATTCTTATCTTTTTGGCCCTACTTTTAGGGTTTAAACTCGCCAAACTGCCAGAGGCAAGATAATAGAAAACAAGAATTATTCACTATCTATATTTAGCTATTTATTTAGCGTTTTTTATCCGTCAGCTAACATCCTTCATTTTCTGATTTGTCAAAAATTAATTTGTTTTTTTGCAGCAATATTAAAAATCATGACAACATTGTTCAACAAAAAAACAAACATTAATACTCATATATAAGGAAGCATTAATTATGGGAAATTCCAGATTTGAAGGTTTCACTAAAGAGGAAATAAAACTGGCATATGAATTTGATATGCTAAATCAATCTATGGTGATGGCGGAAGCAAATGCCTATGCACTGCAAAAACAGTTATGTCGTCTTAGCGAACCGCAAAAACTGCTCAATAAGATAGGTCGGAATGCACTGGTGGAGATTAAAGACACGATGATACGTTCAGTGCCCGCCTCAATATGTGCAGGATTAGCCGGCGCTGCTACAGCATCAGGTGGACCCGCCATCTCTTTTCTCGCCAGTGCAGCGGCGGGAAGTATTGGTGGCGAATTGGCAAAACCCATTACGTCAAGAACTGGTGTTCATACTCAGTTGTATCCGACCTGTGCCGGCAATACGATTAAAGATATTGAGCAAGAAGTACAGGGGAAATTACAAGGTAAATTGAGTGGCTACCCCAAATTACATGAACTATATCGTACTTATGTGAACAAAGAATATGCGCGGGATTTTGTGCTTGATACTGCACTGGCAAATACGCCTGATATGGTTACCAGCGCTGTAACAGAAGGTGTCAGTAACTGGACGGCAGGCACTTTCAGTTCCATGCTGAAATATGGCCCAATACCTGTTGTGGCTTTAACTGCGGCAGCAGGATTAGATCCCCGTGGTATTTATAACAAAGGTAAAGATACACTGCATGCAATGGCTAGCATAAAACCTGGCCCACACGCAGGAGGTAATCTGAAAGCAAAAAAACTGGAAAAACTACTGCATACTTATCAGGAATATTTACCCTATCTGGAGCAAAATTTATTACGTGCGCGAGATTGCTTAACCCAATTAATTGCGTCGTTAAACAACAATCCGAATAGAAAACTAAACATTGAAGCGTTCATGAAGAAATTCCCTAATCTAGCCTTATCACATCGCAACGCCCGCACGGCATCTGAAGAAATTATCAATATGCTTGATGTGTTAATTATGCTGGAAAAAGAGAGAAAAAATGAGGTAATTAAAGAAACCTGCTTATTATAAAGCTAAATCTTCTTTTGGGTGTGTTGACGCGACGCAGGTCAACCACCCGAGAGAGAGTTTCAATCAAGGTGATAAACTTGACGCCAAAGAGAGCTGTTCATGTAACACAGCATACCTGAAACATCCACCAGCCCCCGCAGCATCATTTGCACAACAAAGTTATGAAACTAACTAATAATAACATTAAAATCTGTGGAAATTAAATTTGCTAAAAAATTTGAACTCACTTTATTTTTTACAAAAAAAGAGAGATTTGGAAAAATAGAATCTTTACCACTATAACTTAGTTCACCCTCTTTTATAATATAACAACAGGGTTCAATTAAATTTATGCTGTACTCTCCGGCACCTGTATCATCGGAATATATGCCAAAATTATCAAAACCATTCTCAACGTATTCCCCGTTATTGAAAAACCAATCTTGAGTTGGCTTCTCTCTGGACATTTCTGCCGTAAAATTTCGTGGAGTGAAAAACTGAGCTTTAAACGTGAATGCAAGATAAAGATTTGAAATATTTGGATAACAAAATAAATTGCGAAATTCTGAAATATTCCGGCCATCCAACCATATAAATCCTGGAGTATAAATACGAAAATTCAAATTCTCCGCACTCCACTTCTCTATCTTTCTATCGGGTGCCAATGGGAATTTCATCACGATACCATTTGGAGCATATTTGTTTACATAGATATTAGTCATCATTGTGCCTCATCTTTTAATTAATTTACTTGGCTCAATAGCCCCAACCTTGTTTATTATCTCTTTTTTACAGTATAATGCCATAATCGGATTACCGCTAATATTCCACGGTCAAAATCACTTCACGCTCATCACATTGCTAAAAAAACAATAAGAAAACCGTGAAATTTATTTAGGGCAGTTGCAAAACATTCACCTGACGAAAAATTATTATCAGCACCGATATCTACCCTAATTGAAATAATATACAGCAAGATTATTCCCATGTGGAAATAAGAAAGTATCGATCATAACGATGCTAAGCTATCTTTGCCTTTATATTTTGTCAATCAAGAGTAACAGACAAGTAATACTTTATTTATGATTAACAACTAGCTATCGGCCGTAAAACAATTTCTGCCGGACAACTACCTGCTGGATGCTGAAGAATAAAAACAATCGCGTCAGTGACGGATGAAAGTGGGATAGTTCCTATATTATTTGGTAACACCGCGCCTAACACTTCAAGCTGACCCGGTGAAATTGCGCATACTCGTACACCTTGTTGCCATAGTTCTTGCTGTAACGCTACAGTAAACCCAGCGACTGCCCATTTTGATGCTGCATAGCAACTGGCCCCAGGCAAGCTGGCTTTTCCGGCCAAGGAGCTAATATTAATAATGGAAGGCTGCGTGCTTGATAATAGATGTGGCAAGGCGAGATATGTCATGTGAATTAAAGCAGTGATATTAGTCGTAATAACTTGATCAATTTCTTCCGGTATTAAATCCATCAAATTGCCAAAATGGAAAGCACCGGCATTATTGATTAATACATCCAATCCACCCAACTTTGCACAAGTGAAATCTATCAACTGCTGGCGGAAATTATCATGACATATATCCCCAGAAAATGAGTATATTTCGCAGTTATCCTGATATTTTCGGGACAATTCTTTAAGCCGATTCTCACATCTTCCCGTTATCACCATTCGAGAACCATTGCATGCAAGCATTTCAGTGATTGCATGACCAAGCAAGCCACTGGCGCCGGTGAGTAATACACGTTTACCATGCAACATCTTCCCTCCCTAATAACGCAAAATAGCGGACCTCCATCCGGTGGTATTTATTCGCCAATTAGAAATCCGCTCAACCTTATATTGCTATCAAATAACTACAGAGTTATTTATCACTCGTTTTTTGATGATTCGGTACAAGAACGACAACCAAAACCAATCACCCTTCCCGCTTCACTACCAGATAAAGTGCGCGGTACTGCCCCAGCCAGACTCACCGGTTGGGAAAAAGTCGCTAACCGGAGAGAATTTTCCATTTGGCTTGTTTCAATCTTGCCCAGATTAGTGTTTTTCATATGATTTACCTCTTTTTTTATATTAGTGCGTCTGGTATGACGCGGTACTATCAACGCTCGCTAGGCCAGCGCTAACATACATTGCTGAGCTTGCACACGGACATAACTACTGGGATCATTCATGGCAAGGTGATAAACCTGATCACGATATTGTGTATCGGTAGCAAAACTCAGCATGGAAACAAAAGCGATAGAACGTAGCTCTTCACGGGTGTGGCTGCTGGCAATTGTATGCAGTAACTCTCTGCTACGTTCATTGCCCTCTTTCATCAAAACAGAAAACAAGGCTTTATGTGCGCGAAATCGTTCAAACCGCCCGTTTTTAATACGTGCAACCTGAAAGCCAGAATTATTTTCCCTATCCAGATCAAATTCATATTGGCGCTGTCCATTCCCTCTAGGTTGAATGATGATATTGATAGAGACGGATAAATTTGGTGGTGGAAATTGAATATGCATATCTTTACTGCGAAAGAAAAATATGACTTTGCCTGGAGATAACATCTTTTCGCCAAAGTAATTCATAGCGACTTCTTCACCCTCAGCGCCATCAACGCTGCCATAGTCGTACTCATAAAGACGTGTCGTATAACCATCACCAAAAAAGTTAGTCGTCAAAAAATCGAAATTATGGTCATGAGGTTCTAACCAGGAAAATGGCGCAGGCGCGGACTGAGGTCCAAGTGGTAACCATAGAACCATGCGAATGGCAAATCTCCGTTCGCTGTATAGAATAAATGTCGGCGGCTGAACATCGTTTCCAGACTGGAATTGGTTGGGGAATACCAATTGGTTACAGATGATGTCCAATATTTCTTGCTTGTTAGCCGCAAAATCCACCAACCATTGACTGGCTATCTCTATCTCTTCCCGCTGGTAATGACCACAGGAAACGTTATCCACCATACTACTGGTCTTCAAAAGCTGAACCAATTCAGGCAATGCCAATGGCTTACCCGGTTTAGGCGTGAATTCAAGAGTCATGAATTTTCTCCTGCAAAGTTACCAATACTGCCTGAATCGCATTACGGACATAGTTGCTACTGTCATCCAACGCACTATCAATCAACGATTGTGAGGGTTGATGACGAAGAATAGCAGCCCATGCCATCGCTCTGGCTTCTTCCGATTGATGATTTTTAGCAATATGGATCAGCAGTTTTTGTGTACGTAGATTCCCCTGATATGCCATCAATGAGAAAATCGAACGCTGAGAAATTACCCGTTGCAAGTTATTGAATATAGGTTTGCCAACAATACGCCCTGCCGATTCCGATAGTTCAAAAATCGTTTGTCGAACGGAAGGAATGCTTTTAGGAATAATGAGATTCAAAGATGCTGACAACGAAACAGGTTCGTGCTGAATGTGCACATCCTTATTAGCGTAATAGTAAATAATATCCCCTTCTTCCAGAAACATATCCCCTGCATAGCTAAAAAGTGTTTCCCCACTGTCACTCTGCTCGATCTGAGAATAGTCAAAACCATATAGGGAGGTGCGGTATCCAGGGCCAAAGAAGCCAACGCTCATCAGGTCGAATGCATGATCATGGGCATAACGATAGGAAAAAGGGATACTTCGAGCCTGAAATCCCACAGGAATCCAGACCATCAAACGCAATGTAAAAATTGGGCAAGTGTACAAAACATAACTTTGTGATTGTCCATTATTGGTATATTGGAAAGTTTCAGGAGTCACTAAGGCGTTACTTATATGTTGCAATACTTCATGGCGATTAAGCGCCAGGGCCTTAAGATGGGTTGCCGTATTTAACATATCATCCTGGCTATAACAGGATGCTCTCAAACTTTCGAGCACGCCGGAATCAGTCAGATATTCAATTAAAGCCGTCAAAGTGATTTGAAAGCTAGGTTCGACTACCAATTTTATCGCCATGTTTAGTCCTCCCTTGCCGCGTCAAACCCACTGAGCCGTAAGCTATTTTTTGCTGTTTCTCGCATCATCGTATCGGTATCTTCACGAGCTATCTGGTGTAACAATTCCAGGCATGCAGCACTATCAATCTGTGCCAAGCTTTCAACTGCCTCCCAGCGAACAAAATTGGCATAATCGGACCTTGCGAGCTTCTCCAATACAGTACTTGCGCCATGATATTTCATCGCTCCTAAGAGCCGAACATATAGCTGAATACGTGACGCACTTAAATTAGTACAAATGGTTTCGACGGGTTGTAAACTTTTTCGATCGTAAATCCAACTGATCCACCCTTTAGCATCTGAATGTGCAATGAGTAAAAAAGATCCATTACGATTCTCATAACCGAAATCAAGAATATCCTCGTAAGCTTTAAAGCTATATAGCTGGTTTGGTTCGAAAGTGAAAACGCCTAATGAAGTCAATGCTTCTGGTTGTATAAATGGATCATTATGATTAATTTTGCATTTATAATAAGGAACTTGTATTGCCTCTTGTGTTGGATTGATAATAAAAGTATCAAATTCATTGACATATAGTCTTTCATTATTCGTTTTACCAATAAAGCGAACAAGTAAATTAAAATTTTTCTGCCGATGAATATAAATACTATCCTCAGAAAGAAGTTCATATTTATCAGTAATTTCTTTCTTTTCTAATAGATCATTCAATATATCGATAATGTTATCACGTGACAACTTACCCAAAACCTCACCAATCGACCAGAAATCTCCACCATTACCCGCCATCTTCTTGGTAATTATTTTCTCTAATTGGTCTAATTTGGTAATTTCTTCTACTGCCTGCTCATCAAAATGTAACTGTTTACTCTGATCAGCTTTGGGTAATCCCTGTTTTTCATATAGCGAGGTAAAATAACTATCACGTGAAGCACGTAACCAGTCTGATAGAGAAATATTTTTTTCTTCTGCTTCAGCGATAAGATTATCAATGCCTTTTTTAGCGATTGACTGGGCAATACCTTTATTAATGAGCATGTTTTCCAAACGGTCTTCTGTTTCTTTATTCACGACAATACCCATGCCAACTGAATATTGTGGCGTATTCCCAATATGATAATGATGTGACGGAAGAATAAATATATCACCGGCCTCTATTATCCAGTTATCGGCATAGGGCCGTAGTTTCTCCATATTAAACCGATACTTTATCCCGTCTATTTTTTCAAAAATATCCTTATCAAACAGAGACATTTCTTTGGCATTAGGCCCACAATGGAAATGCACTACCGAGCTATAAGGATCATCAAGATGAACACCAAATGGCGTATATCCATAGTTACCAATAAACAGACAGGTTCCTATGAAAGTATTTCTTTCCCCAAGAATTTTTCTCAGAGGAGCGAAAATAGAAGAAACTGCTTGAAAAATATAATCAGACCAGCGTTCAGTATCATTGACAATCACACAGAACCGTTCACCCCCGGTGGCTCGTGATATCCAACTCTCAAATGTTTCGTCTTCATGAGGCTCAGTATAGAGAATAGGATCAATATGTTCCGCACTCAATCTCCCCTCTATATATACCCGAATTAAAGATTCCTGGGAAACCATCATTTCTTTTTTCAATATGCTAAATAGTGAAAATAAGACATCATCAGAAAACAACTCAGGATTAAAAGCTGCTTTTATTAACTTAGCTGACATAATCACAGGTTTATTAACTGGATCATAAACTTGTTCATCTTCTCTTATCTTATGCATCTGATAATGCTCACAAACCTCATTAAATTTTTTAACGTACTTAATATAAGCGTTCATATGTGATCCCGCCTTTTGATGATAGCGAAGAGAGATAGATAAAATAGGTAGGTAGATAAAAAAATAATAGGTGAGGATGATAAAATAGCAAGGGACAATTATATAAGGCGCTTATTAATGTGAATAGGTCAAGATGTACTTCGGAGAGCGTTAATTAAAACAGGAACTGGATAAAAAAACGAATTCAAGAATATGATCTATAAATAATTTATTTTAGTTTTATAATGAAATAATAATTTATTAAAAATAAAATCATAAAACGATTTCGCGTAGTAAGCGCAATAAAATTAAATAATCAAAGGCATTATATTGATATATAAATGCGAACAATATCACATATTTTACAATTAACTATTATCACCCTTGACACCATTTCACTCTATTTTTTATCTCAAAGAAACCAAAAGGCGACGCAGACGTCGCCCAATAGTTATTTTCTGTGAGGCTTAACAATCGAATTTTTATATTGTCAAACGGCCTCGTAACACATTACGAGTTTCAATGGACGATTGACTAAACAGAGTCCCGGTACTATTCCGAAACGCTTGATTCACTTCCACGGCTCGAATAGATGGGTGAACATTTACCGCTTCCGGCTCCAATTGTGTAAAACGAGATAAAGTATAGGCTTCACCTCCCTCAGAAGTACCTGCCGATGAACTCAGTTCCCAAGTTTGATGATTCACTGCATAAGCTGTGCGCGCAAGCTCAATTATCCCTGAGGTTGTCGATACCGCACCAAAACCAAAGGATACCCATCCTAGAATATTAGCTGCCTTCGCATTACTGTCTGCAACCGCAGCAGCCGCTATCCCCGTAGAGAGCGACACCGCATTTGCGCCCAACGATATCGAAGATAATGCGATATCCCACCGTCTGCTGGAACGGCTGGCAACTTCACCAAATTCAAGAGGCACTGACCCGATAACACCCGCGCTGATTGACTGAGAACCACTCCGTACCGATTTTACCAACGAAGAGGCGCTGATACCAAAACTCACAACACCTAATCCAAGACTAATCCAATTTAATATCCCAGATGTTTTCGGATCTTTTTCCGATAATGCTGCTGAGGCAATCCCTATCGAATCGGCAGCCAATCCAATAACGGTCGCAGTAACTGCAAACGCGCTGGTAGAAGCAATCGCCCCCAAAGCGCTCCCCGCAGCAATGAGACCCGCGCTAATTGCCGCTCCGGCCCCCAGCGACACAATCCCGACAATGATGCCAATTGCCCCTAGCACAATGCCTAATATCCCGCCAGCACTAAGATGACCGTTCAGATCAATCCGGTTTATGGGATCGCCTTGGCAATAGGTATAAGGGTTAACCCCTCCCTGACCAAAGGGACTCCAACTGTCGGGACTATGAAATCTCATGAGCACCGGATTGAAAACACGATATCCGTTACCTAAGAAGTACCATCCTGTTACCGGATCAACCTGAGCGCCATTCAAACCCGGTAATGAGGAAATTAAGCTTCTGAAACCATAAGGTGTGTAGGATAAAGCCATCAACTCGTTTTCGTTCTGACTGGCGATAACCGTACTGTTATGGTCAGTACCATATTGATAGTAGACAGACTGACCATTCTTGGTACTCTGATGACCAAGCCGTTGCTTATCGCTGTTCAACCAGGTAATGGTTTCATCACCCAATTGAACATTCGTCACTTTACCAGAAGCATAATGCTGTCGATTAACCGTACCATTCACCAAAACCTGTGCGGTTAATTTGTTCAATGCATCATACTGGTAGCTGCACACCAAATTACCCAACCGGTCTTTGACCTGTACCAAACGATTATTCTGATCGTAAATGAGCGTCTGCCCTTTTTCGTCGCGAGTTAGATTACCGTTAGCATCATAACTTAACTCTATTTGCTGTTTGTCACTGGTAATACGAATAAGTTGAGTTGGATCAGTTTGACTGAAATGATAGTCCACCGTTTCCTTACCATCTCGATATGTATTATCAAGCCGTTTAATATTTCCCCATTGGTCATAATGGTAAATCTGCTGATTTAATACACGACCAGTATGATCAATCGGAGATTGTTCCCCCTCACATTGGTACTGGCTTAGGCGTTGATTACTATCATATTGATAACGTTCATTTTTCATAACCACGCCATCGACGGAAGTGGTACGTTGGCTGATTTGATTATTCTTTGTGTAGCTTAAAGTAATGACTTGTATTGAGAAGTCACTAATTAGCGAGCGTTTTATTTCTCGATCAAAAACATCGTATTCAGTTTTTGTCACTAATTGGGATAATGATGTTGCATCTTTTGTCGTCGTTGTTATCAACCGTCCAACATTGTCATATTCAAATGTAGCGTATTGTGAACCTTGCTCTGTTTTAACTAATTTTCCTTGTCCGTCATAACTATAAACATGATCATGACCAAAACTATCTTTATGGCGCTGAATCAAGCCGGACATCGTATAACGGTAATCGCCTGACGAAACTGATTTATTTTCTCGTGAAAACGATTCATGCTGTAATACACCCGATGGGAAATAATTGTAATTGCTCTGGGATACCCCCTCTGACGCAGATAATAATGCCCCCGTTTTCGGATGGTAACGAAAGTTTTGTTGGCTCGTCTCTGTGGTAAATTTGGACATCACACTGCCAAGAGAGTAAAGATAATCGATGTTTTGTTTATTATGCGCAGGAGTGACAGACTGAATAGGTTTGTCACCTTGAGGTCCATATAAATATTCTGATTTACGTCCTCCCACTGTATCGCTGGTTACTCGCCCAAGGCCATCATAAACTAACGAACCCAATTGTGTTCCATTCACATTCAGTGCAGAAATTAATTCTTCATGGCTAAAGCTTGCATAAGCGGATTCTAATACTGTTCCGTCTGGCAAAGTTTTTTTCACTATACGATCAAACACATCATATCCAATTTGGGTAGCATGACCTTCTGCGTCTGTTTCAGTCACAGTACGACCAAATCCATCATAACGATAGGTACGAATGCTATATACCGTACCATCAGGATGCACAGCTTTGATAGAAGCCGGTTGTTCAAAATTATTTTGCTGAATATTTAACATCCCCAACCCTTTGACCCCTTGAGTAATTATCCTCGTAATAGGATCATGGATTTCCAGTTCTATCCGGCCATCGCTGTATTCAGTACTGTAACGATTTCCCCAACCATCATATTGATAGGTTTTCGTTGTAACTAAAGGAGTAGTCAGACGAGTCAAAGGATTAGCAGATAAATCCCATAACCAATCATTTGAAATTTCCTTGCTCAACTGCCCCAAAACATCATATTGTCTGGCAAGAACTTTTCGATATGTACCTTGATAAATCCCCGATGTTCCCCAAATACCATCATCATCTTGTTCTTCAATCGAACAAATACGTCCCATTCCATCGTAATGGGTTTTACGTCTGACGCCTTGGGAATCAATTTCTATCATTACCGGCCAAAAATCATTTTCATCCCCGCCGGGATATTGATAAACATAACTACGTTTAATCTCTTTTGTCGTACCCGGGTCAATAATTTGACCTACAATTCGGCCCAAAAGATCATAAGACTGATCGGTAATCACACGGTTTACATCAATTTTACGAAGCTGCCGATGGGTATAAATAGAGGTCACATTTTTCGATTCCATATGCGCCCCATCAAACCCTGTCACTGTAGAGTTTGTGGTTATCTCATTTTCTGAATATTCATATTTAAATGTAGTGACCGTTTGTTGGTTATTCATTACCGATGTTATTTTCGCTAATGAGCCATGAGATTTGTTTGTCGGTGAATTAACATAGTTAAAGGTTCTCACTATTTTACCGTCTATGGTTTCTGAGGCTTTGCTGATATATTCCTTAACATAAGCGCCGGTAAAAGCGGGCAATTTTTGATATGTGTAATGAGTCACTTTATTTACTACACTTTGAGCTGCATCAGGCGATCCTTTTTGCGTAGCCGATTTTAAAAATCGGGAAAAACCCAATGGATCGGCAGGACAGTTATTACCTTCGCCGTTCACCGGATAATAAACGTATTCTTTCTGTATCCCACTGGTCTCAGTAATAAGTAGAGTATTTCCCCAATCATCGCTTTTAATATTAACACTCTCTTCTCGTGAAGTATTGGTTTGTATATCCGTATAATGGGTTAACACCCGAGAGGGTTGTTGTAAATTTTCTGGTTGCTCTGAGAAACTTTTTGATGGATCTTCATTGTAAGTAATTTCTGTTGTAATTCTTTTATTGTCTTGTGTTTTTGCTTCTTTGGTCATTAAATGGAATTTATTAAACACTCTTTCTATTACTGAAACCACATTTTGACCGTCTAAAATACGTTCAATGGATGAATAGGTATATTTACCTGTGACCAAATACAAATTATCCTGACTAGAATCAAAGCTTGTTCGGCCAGAAGAATAGCCCAAAAAATTATGCACTGAGCTATATTCATAGGATTTGCTGATCGCAGGTTGCCCATTACCCGGTTGAATAGTCAGTGCAGCAGCATAAGGAATATATTCTGTGTCCGTCACTTTGTGCCCATTCTCTTTATAACTCACCAGCTCAACATAACCGGTTGGTGTACGGAAGATACTAATAACCGGAAATACACCTTTTAATGTCTGATAGGTCATCTTAAATCGGGCAGAATCAATGGGACCAGAAGCATCGTAAGGTACAGTCACCGTAATAAGGTAATCGTTACGATAATCGAATGCTATTTTCGCAGAAATATTATTATCATCAGGGTATTCCACTGATGTACAATTATTGCCAGAGTAATTGAGTTTAAGGTAGGTTTTACCGGTCACACGGTATTTTATTTCAGACAATGCAAATCTTGAATTATAAATTAAATCAAATGCTTCGCCATCAGGAAATTCAAGTGCAACTGTTTTTGCAATGTCACTTGATCCAATTCGTTTAAGTATTTCTATAATGCCATTCTTGTTATAAACATAGAAAGTGTTACTATCGAGTTTATATACGCGCAAATCTTTTAATTTTTTATCTTTAAAGCTAAGATCATTATTATTAGGCGGCAATGGTTTACATTTAAACTGCTCCCCATTTGCTCGGCTAAATGTAAGTGTTTTTACATCTAATGTTGTTAATGAAAATCGCCAGCCAATACCAAACCCATTATTTAACGTTGTTAATGGCGAGAATGATAGATTAATAACCTGTTCAACATTACCAACATTATTTGGTCTTAACGTGATAATATTGATATTTGCGCTATATTGGCCTGTTCTGGGATCGACACCGGTATTAATATAAGAGCCAAAATTAAAAGCATTAGAATATATATCAGTAGCTTTCATTTTAAATTTCCTGTTTGATCAATTAATATTATATTTGAGTAAAAGTTCGTTTATGTACAATTACAGATATGGCTATATTCCTATTTCAATAACGGAATATATCAATTGCTGGTAAACGCACATGCGATTACCAGCATAAACAAAGGTCTTTTACTAAGGAAAATCAACTTATTCTCGCTATGCTTAGCGCACGTCCAATGTTAACCGAAGATATTCTAAATTTATGTTGACAACCGTAGTTATCAATGATTGTGATATCATGATATCCATCGCGATAACCGGTCGTCCATGAACATCCTGTTACATGGATCACCTCAGCAGCAAGCTGCGTGTCTGGAATAGTAACGGTATAAGCATGGCCCATAACACACCCTCCACCCATGTCATCCCTGGCATTTACATATGAGGTTCCTCGTTTAAATACTCTTGCTCTTGTCAAAAATCTATCGTCTTCTGGATTTTTACCAAGGTTATATACATTATTCACTGTCCTGTCATTCCCTTCCAAAATTCTCAAGTTATGCGGCAATGTCCAAGTATAAAGATTGATTGTTTGATGATGAGTATCGGATTTTGTCGGCTCTTCTGTTTCATCAAACAATATATTGGTGTTTTCATGCAATTTATCTGCATTAATTGCATAAGGAGCAATAGCTTTTAATAAAATCTTGCTGTCAAAAACTTCATCACCAACCGACATATTCGTTGTTAGTGTACGTTTCCCATCCGTGTCTTCAAATGTCATTTTTGCCATTAGGTATTCTGTACTTGTTCTATTACTACTGACATAACGATAAATAATTTCAGGAACACTTTTCACGCTGTTCTGATAATTTTCATTTGTACAGCAATCTCCCGCATGATTCGTTACCGGCTCCTCAATAAAAATATCGGCGCTATAAACACCATTTAATAACCCAAGAGCATATTTATTTTTCGCATCTGTCGTTGTCCAACTTGAAGGCATTTTTAATTGATCATATATGAGGCTATCACTTAATGCCGCCACCTGAATCGATCTTTTTTCAGCCTCACTAAGCGCTAATTTTACCCAATCACCATTCCTATATTCTTGTTTAAGTACAGAGATTTTTACCATACATTGATGACGTCCATTAGCATAAAAACTGTCATCAGTTTTCTCAATGGTAAATGTTGTTATTCTCTTTTCCATAACACTCTCCATAATATTGTAAATTAAGCTGTAATAGAAATAATATCAAGTTCAAAACCATAATATGGCCCCTGCAATTCAGAAATAATTCTGACGCGATAACGTTTTGATAATTCGTCTTCAACTGCCTTCAAGGCATTCATGATAAATTCACTGTACTTTCCTTGTGCAAAGAAGATAAATTGTGTGGTTGAAGGATTAATAGCGACATATTTACCAAGCGCATGGCGTAATGTTTTAATAAACAGCGTACTATCTTCATTTAATTCGAATAGCTTTTTATCTGTCGTCGTTCTATCCATAAAATTACCTTCACCTAAAAGATAAATATTTATCTCACGATGGTCACGGCGCAGTAAAAACTGTTTATTGATATCCAAATCGAATACTCTGGGTTTAACCGTTTTATCAAGTAAATGATCTGGAATAACAAATTCAATCAAGAAACGACGCCCATTCACGATAATAGGCAGATGTTCCCGATCAGTTGAGAAACAACACAAATTCCCAATCCACGAAGAACCTTCTGTTTCCGAATAACCTGAATATAAAGCAGCAACCTTACCTTGCTCTAGAATGTTCATTATAACCTCTTAATATTAATGGTGAGAAAAAAGAATTAAGTAAAACCTTAGATTACAGCTTTGATTTTACATAATCAGTGAGTTCATTTAATGTTAAAATAGAGTGATTTGAAAAAAGCTCAGCTTTAATACTAATACCATATACCTCTAATATAAAAACCTGAATTTCTACGTAGTCAAGGCTATCAAATTCAAGCGAAACAAAAGAAGATTCTGGTGTTATTTCTTCCTCTTCTATATCCTTCATCACTAATATTCTATCCTTTATCTTAGTAAAAATATCATTTTGTGTTGTCATTTCACTTTCCTTTTATTTCATCTTAGAGATAATTGAAGCCTTTGACACAAAAATAGGTTTTCTATCATATAAACATCGATAATAGAAAATACGAATATAGTCTTTAGGACCATTCTTAATTATTAATGGTGGATTTAATTCAATACAGATATCCGGTGCAGATGATAATAGTGTACTATTAACAATGGTTTTATTTATCTTAATTGCTTGCCCTGTATGCAAAGTAAAAGATTGGTTCAGATAATCTTGTAATTGGTTAAAATGGTAGTGCTCAAAATTAAGAAAACTTGTCGAATTAATGATAAGATGAAAAGCAAACGCATCCAAGAACCACCCAATAGAAGTGACACTCGGAAAATAGTGCCTAAAGATCACATATTTTTCACAAACCTCTCTCCACGTTATCGTTAATTTTTGACAATTATCTTGAACGATCCAATCCTCAACTGATTTCATTGTATTTTCTACGCTGGTATTGCCGGACAACATGTTTTCTTTGCTAGGATTTTCCAATTTAAACGTTTTGTTTTTAGTATCAATCCTCAGTTGATGAGGTAATGCGGTATAAACATATTGACGGAACGACGCATCAATGTTCAATATTCCAGTTGTAAAATCCGAAGTTAATTGAGAAAACTGTTGCCGCACATAGAGCAAACTTAACATCCCCTGTACCGGATATTGCTGCATATTATGTAAGGACTTGCTTTTCGCCGGATAATGGATGGGATTAAAATCCCCAGAGAAATTCGACCAATGTTCAATATCTTCCATTGCAAAAATCAACATATCAGTTACCTTACCTTAGCGATAACCAACGCAGCGTTATGCCCGCCGAAACCTGCACTAATATTGAGTGTCACCTCTGGTTGAGCGGTGTAGCAATGTTGATTAGGTAAATAATTGAGATCGCAATCTGGATCGGCCCGATGTAAATTCAATGTTGCTGGCAAGCAATTTTCAGCTAATGCTTTCACACATACAATCGTTTCAAAACTACCGGCGGCAGCAATAAGGTGGCCAGTATAAGATTTTGTGCTTGATATAGGTACCTGATAAGCATATTGGCCCAGTGCTGCTTTAATTGCCTGAGTTTCATAAAGATCATTTAATGGTGTAGAGGTACCATGAGCATTAATGTAGTCAATATCTTCCGACGAAATCTGTGCCTGCTCAATGGCTTTAGTTATCGCTAATATTTTAGGTTCAATATCTTCTGTCGGCCGGGTTAAATTAGCGGCATCTGAATATTGAGCGTAACCTTTAATTTCCGCCAGAATTGTTGCACCACGCGCGACGGCTGAATCATAATCTTCCAGACAAACCACCGCCGCTCCTTCGGCCAATACAAATCCAGAACGATCAAGGCTAAATGGGCAACATGCGAGATTTGGGTCCGTTTGTTCTTTCGATAATGCATTTAGTACATCAATACTCCAAATATTACATTCCCGAGTAAGCGATTCAGCGGCTCCGGCAATCATACATTTTGCACGTCCTGAGCGAATAATTTCAAAGGCGTCGCCTATTGCCATTGTGCCCGTTGCACAGGCGGCCATAATGGTATTCTGATAACCACGTAGTCCATACATAATCGAACATGCCGCCGTCATGGAGCTTGGCATAGTAATAAGATTACTCATAGGATGAGCTAATTTAGCTTTATTATATTGGCAGGCATAATCTCCAGCATTATCGATAGCTCCCCAACCACTGCCAATTATTACTCCACATTCGTATTTATCGTAATATTCAACAGGTGATATGTTCACGCCAAATGCTTGCGTAACAGCTTGAGAAGCCGCCTTCAACGCCGTTTTTCCACAATCTGAAAGCGTATGAGTTAACTTTTTTGGTAATAACTGATAGCGCGATGGGTTTGGCGCAAGGAAAGAAAAGAAACGCGAATTAATGAATGAATCGGGAAATTCAATTCTGTGAAATTGATGTTGTTTCTCGATAATACTTTGCCAACATAATTCAACATCTTCACCAATCGGTGTGACCGCTCCCATACCTGTAATAACAACTCTTTGAGTTCTCTGCATATTGATTACCATTCATACATGGATTGAGAATGTCAATTTTTCTAGTTATAAAAGTAGGCTAATGAAGATATATCACCATAATCATAAATAAGTATTTTCAATATTTCTGGTTAATAGAATCGCTATTTGTGAATTATGTAAAACTAATTGATAGATTATTTCCTCCATGTAATAAAACCGATGATAAATGTCCATGAGAAAATAATTATTCACATCACATTCGGCTGTAATATCATGATAAATCCCAAAGGTTTATTTATCACTAACTCATTATTCTGTTTAATAAAGCATATCATTGTATAAAAACAAAATAAAAATAATAGCTTTAATTATTGCGCGACTTTTATTTCATAGCATATGAATTCAATTATTATATTAATAATCAAGAAGTAAAATTAAATAAAAGAAAAATAATAAACATTTCATATTATTCTCGTGAATGAGTACATCAACAATGAATACACCAATATTGTCCTACCGCATATTCTCACGGCTAACTGATAGCATACAATGACGTACATTTTCCAATCATTTTCTGTATCAAAACATATACCCTGCCCCGTTGTCTGTAATATACTGACACAACTGGATGAATACACAGCATTGTGCATCTTCACTGTCCAGTTAATGTAATAAAACCGGAGGCAATATATGGCTGAAACAGGCAAGAATACAGGAGTGTTCAGTGGTAATAAAATCAGAGGCAAGCTCTGACTCTGTGACAAAGCAGCAGCTCGACGCCCTCACCACCGATAAGATTACGCAAAGTATCATTATCATTTCAGTCGGCACAGTTTTTTACCGTCTACAAGAGGGTAAACACGGAGGCAGCGGCGTATTCTTTAACCGCGACGGAGGACATACCCGGTACGGGTTAACGAACGGCACAGTTGGTAATTTATATCTTGCCAACTCGCCAAGAACATCGATGAAGGAGGTGTTTCAACGTCTGCCAGCCATAACAGACCGGGAATTGGATGGGTACCATATGGCTACATTAGTGACAGAGAAAGATTTACGCATTGTAGACATTACCCGGCTTGCGCCGAAAATGCATATCACCGCCCATCAGCTAACCGGCACAGACTACCGGATCACACAGCAACTCGCGGCGAAGCTGTCACCGCACGCGGATGGGCTGGCTTATATGTCCAACGTCACGCTTGAGCCCTGCATCGTGCTCTGGCATGACGATCCTTCGGGTAAAAACGTGATACGCACCGAGGAACTCAAGATGCTCAGGGAATTTGAATATGAAGGAGAAATTGCCGAAGATATCCTGGTGAACGACTTGGATATCCCCGTAATATGACAAAAGGGGAACCGGTATGTGCCTGTTCCCCTTCTTTATTTATGCAGCATCTTGAGTGCCGAACAACTTGGCTAAACGAATTATCTGATCAAATTTATCATCCGCAACACCATCTCTCAGCAAATCAATAACAGTGAACTCTTGGCCTTCTGGTAAACGATGATCCAGTACATTACGTTTCTGTACGAAAAATCCGTACTGCATTACACCGCTAAAGTGATTAAGATGAAACAGAATCTCCGCCACCCCCCTGAGTACACCTTTTTCGCCTTTGCTTTCATCATCGGTGAACTGAAAAGCCGGATAAATAAACTCACCATCGTATTCCAAGGCTAGTAATTTACCTGTGTCTTTCTTCTTTTTAACGGTTACTTTACTGACACCGAGTAAACTCGCTACCTCGGCCGAATTTAACACACCACCGTTCTCACGCACGTTGTCAAAAAAGCGCGCTCGGCTACGCACACGATTGAGTAACCTCTTCTTTTCCGGCGTCAATTCAGCAAGCGCCCGTGCCGGTATCGCCAAAAACAACATATTCATCAGAAACTGATTATCCGGCAACGCTAGCTGACGCTTAATGTTAACCTTACCTTTACTGCGAATACCATCAGCCAGTTCCTTAATAATATTCTCAAGGCGATCAGCCGCTGCATCAGCGTCGTCATACTCATCATGAGGTGCCGACACGTTATTATTAAGTCTGGTCTTCCTGTACAAAGTTTGCATAATGCACCTCAAGCTAACGATTGATAGCATAAAGAATATAACCACAATCGTTAACCAATGCAAATTTTATCCATCTATACTGTGTGCTATTTCTCCTCCTAGATTCTTTCCTTTATAAAACCTCAAGGCAAAAATTAGCAGGCGTAATAATACGAGTACGACCAAAACACCCACGCTGTAATAATCCAGCCCGACGATCTCCGGTTACAAGATAGTCTGCTTCACCAGCACATGCCATAGCGAGTAAAAACGCATCATCAGGATCATCCGTATCTTCTTTAATATATAGTTTCTCCAATACCAGAGCACGTTGTAAATTGTTGATCATCGCCCCCACTTTAGCGGGTTGTAAGACAGTCTGGAATTTGGGATAACGACTTGCACGGCGAATTTCATCAAGCTGTAACCGTGAAGTCACCACTTCGAAACGTGCCGCACGCCAAGCACGGTAAATCGCATCTGGCGCACCATGTGGTGAGATCAAAGCACTAAATAGGATATTAGTATCAAGAACAACCTTCATTAGCGTTTACGTGCCCAATCTAGAGCCTCATCAACTATTGAAGCTAGCTCTATTTCACTAACATCAGTGTTAGCCACTTTAACTTGTTCTGCTGTCAGTTCTAAAATGTGTGACCGTACTGCCTCTTCTATAAAACGGGATAAGTCCCCTTTTTTTCCACCTCCTTGACTCGCCAGAAATATACGAAGAGATTGGTCAGTATCGGCAGAGACAGCAACGTTCCAACGAACACTATTCATAATATATTCTCCTTTCTTATGTGTTTATGTGTTTATGTGTTTATACGCCAATTTTACATGAAACGCAAAATCTTACACACCCGCTCCGCTAATCTACAACACTTATGCTCACTTCTTACCTTGCCGTCGCGATGCACCTTGAAATCCATAGGGTATATGTAAATATTCATTAATACCCGGCAATAGCGGAAATCGTACTATTGATAAACTGTGAATACATTCACAAAACACGATTTTCAAAGTTAAAAACCAACTAATATCTGAAGCAGATAATACGGTCATTAAATAAATTTTTTTAATCAAAAAATTAACAACGCTCAGATAAATTTTTATAAAAATAAGTCATTAAGGTTATTTTTATCACTCTTTAAACAGGGTAATTAGAAAAATAAAATTATTAATCACCAACATCTGTAATGAAATAATACATATTTAGCTATAATTACCCTTGGTTCCACGTTTAGCCGAATGACTTACCCTAGATCCAATTTCAGGCGTTACAACTTGCAATATTAATCCGAAAAAATGCGTTATTATTGGAGAAATCATGATGAAAAAAACAATAAAAAACATATCTTTATTCACAGGAATTATGCTTGGAAGCTTGACATTATCTCATGCAGCAATTATTCCACCCGGTACACAACTGGCGACCAACCAGAATATTATCCGTCATAATGGTTCAGAACCTGCTTCCCTTGACGTTCATAAAGTTGAAAGCGATGTTGAGTTTGATATTATAAACGACTTTTTTAGTGGATTAATTAGTATAGGAAATGATGGTAAGTTAAATCCTAATTTAGCGATTCGTTGGGAAACTAACGATAATAAAACCTGGGTGTTTCATCTAAGAGAAGGAATAAAATGGTCTGACGGCTCACCTATTACTGCGCACGATGTGGTTTTTAGTTGGCGACGTTTAATTGATCCCCAAATGGCATCTCCGTATGGCAGTTATATTGAAAACATGTATATAGCAAATGCCAAAGATATTCTTATCGGCAAGAAAAAAACCGATGAATTAGGTGTAAAAGCATTGGATGATTTAACGGTAGAAGTGACATTAGAACAACCGCTATCCTATTTTTTAAATATGTTGGCACATCCAGTTATGGTTCCCATCAGCCAAAAAGCGGTTGAGAAGTATGGTGAAAAATGGACTCAACCGAATGTGTTTGTCAGTAGCGGCCCATTCAAACTCGCTGAATGGATCGTCAATGAGAAGGTGATTGGCGTCAGGAATCCACAATATTGGGACAATGAACATACCGTGATTAATAAAGTCACCTATCTAAACGTAACATCAGAAACCGCAGTGGTGAACCGTTATTTGGCAGGAGAAATAGATATCACCAAACTTATCCCATCGGTTTTATTTAATTCTTTAAAAACCAAGTTGGGTAACCAGGTCCATATTTCCCCTAAATTAGGTGTTTACTATTACGAATTCAACACCCAAAAAGCCCCTTTTAATGATATTAGAGTCAGGCAGGCATTAAATCTGGCTTTAGACAAAGACATCATAACAGATAAAGTCTTGGGGCAAGGCCAAAAACCAGCCTATAATAATACTCCGCCAAATACAGGAGGAATGAACTTAAAACAGCCGGATTATGCATCATGGACGCTGGCAAAAAGAATTGAAAAAGCCCGGCAGTTATTGAATGAAGCGGGTTATAATAGAAATAACCCATTGAAACTTCATCTTCTTTACAATACATCAGAGGATCATAAAAGGATTGCTATTGCAGCCACCTCAATGTGGAAGAAAAATTTGGGCGTGGATGCTGTTTTACAAAATCAAGAATGGAAAACAATGTTAGACACCATGCATCAAGGCAATTTTGATTTAGTAAGACACGCATGGATAGCTGATTACGATAATCCTGCTTCGTTTTTAAATAATTTTGTCACCAATAGTTCTAATAATACATCATCATATCATAATGATGTTTATGATGATCTGATCAGTAAAGCCAAAGCAACAAATAACATAGAATATTTCCAGCAAGCACAAGATATTCTTACAAGAGATGTCCCGACAATTCCTATTTATTACTATGTTAGCGCCAGATTAATAAAACCTTATATTGGAGGATATTACATCAGCCCACTCGGTCTTATGTCATCGAAAGATCTCTATGTTATTAAGCACTAACAGGGGCATCTATACCCTATGGATTTCAAGATGCATCGCGACGGTAAGGGAGTGAATCCCCGGGAGCATAGCTAACTATGTGACCGGGGTGAGCGAATGCAGCCAACAAAGAGGCAACTTGAAAGATAACGGGTATACAGAAAGAATCGACCTGAGCCCGGAGACAGGAAGGGCTTTACGCCCCTCCTGTAGTTTCTCCTGCTAAGCTCAAAGCAGAGACGGCACCAATAACGCCTGTGTGGCCTGATGGTATTGCGGCAAGTGCTCGCTGGCACCGCCGATATCAGGGAATGAGGCCATAGCCTCGCTCAACTTCGCCAGGTTCGGCCCATCCGCTTCCGGGACAGCAGCAACTGCATGGGCCTCGATGACAGGTTGCCTGCTGGCCCAAGACAACTCCACCAATCCTCCTTTGGTGTAACCCGGCTGGGTAAAGTTCTTGACCAAGTGGTCCACGCTGATCATCGACGAGGAACCTTCCAGCTCGATCTCTAGATGCCGGTGCGTCATCGCTTGGCTACCAAATACCTCACGAATCACCAAGGTCGTACCATTAGCCGAGTCAGTCAACATCAGGTCATCCTCGTGGCGGCTGACAAGCATTTTTTCCGCATCAGCCACCGGTATGATCAAGCGGTCCAAAGCCTGGCCCGGGTCATCGTTGTCAATGATCACCGTGCGGTAATGTGACCACATCGCCTGATTGAGGCGGTAGGTATCGTTATCAGCACCGCCATGCAACACCACGCTATCAACACCGACAATCAGCGGTGGGGTCAGATCGTCCAGATGACCGCCCACGCCGCCACCCTGAAGCAACAGCGACGAACCAATACGCTCGACGCCGGTGTAGTGGTTCAGCTTTCTCACACCGCCTTCCTGAATCCAGTACAGTGACTGGTTCGTTGGGTTGTACACATACGCGCCCATCTTCCCGGCAGCAACTCCGACAAAACGCAGGTTGTCTGCGGCAGGGATGCTATTGCGGGAAAACACCTGACCACTGCCGATATCGAACCAGCCTTGCGTGTTATCGCCTTGCAAGGTCAGCACGCCTTTGGCTCGCCACTGACCGGCGATCTTAGCAAGCGCCTGTGGCAGACGGGCGAAGTTATCCTGTTGCCAACCTTTATCGACGGCAACTAACTGCAATTTGCCGTCATTGGTTCGTAGCAGGATCTCGCCCTTGACGGTAGTCAGGCGCAGCCCGGCATCAACTTGCTCCGCCGCTTTGAGGTGCAGTTCAGGCGCCAGCTCACTGGCAGCGGGAAGCTGTGCCGAAACGTCAAGCACCTCGTCGGTACCGAACGCGTCAGCCAACTCATCAGCAGTCATAGGCGGTTGACGATATAACTTACCACTGGCGGGTTCGAACAGTCGCATGCTGGAGCCGTCCGCGTCGAATCCCAGAAACTGTAGATGCTTGTCTTGCAGGGGAGCGGAAGCCACCACGACCTGACCGTTGTGGTACCACACCGGTAGCAGACTCTCGCCATCGGCGCCCTTAACCCCGAACACCGCCAGTGTGGCTCTGTCGCCAGTAACACTCGCCAGATCCTGCCACCAGTGGGAACGTCCCTTGAGCCAATGTTCGTTGACCGCTTCGTAGTTAAGCTGCCCCAGTGCATCAAGCCGGGCCACTCGCCCATCCTCAGTGACGGCGATCAGGCTACCGTTCAGGTTAACCAGATTGGCCAACGCCGGAGTGCTGATGCGCAATGCGCTCGGCTGATTGGCGTCAAGTACCTCCGGCCCGGGTCCTTCCTGACGGAACAGGGCTTTCTGCTGCTTACTGTAGAAAAAGAACACTTCCGCGCCAGCGGGACGAGTAATGCTACCCGCCAACACCAAGTCGGCCGGGATTTGCCAAGCGCTGCGGGTCTGTTCGTGCTCTTTGAAATACAACGTCTGATCCGCCGGCGGCGCCAGATTCGGCTTGATTAGCGTACCGTCGCTGGTACGTATCCAGTAGCGGTGCGGCACGCCAGCCGCATCCACGCCGAACACCGTGACTAACGCCGCGTTGGTCGGCTTGATCAACAACCGTGCGTCCAACGTATACGTCGGAGTCTCACGCTGTGTGCCATTGCTCTCGTAATCCTGGAGTATGGACTTGAGCTCATCACTATGCCGGTCAGTACGTGCCAAAAACTGGAGCAGCGCATCATCACCCACCACACTGACCAACTCCATTCGGTCACCGAGGATTCGGTCATCAAAGATTCGATAGCTCAGTTCAGCTTCCCGCTCCTTTAGCTGATAACGGCGCGCCAGATAAACCGCCCCCCCTTCCTGCCATAGCCGACTGATCTTGCCTGCATTCTGGTTGAACCACGGCTCAAACTGCGCGTCGATCTGTCCGGTGGCGGCGTTTACTCGCCACGCCGCTGCATTGTCGGCATCGAAGAAATAGGCATGGTCACCTATCACCGCCCCTAGTTGGGCATGTCTGGCCTGTTCGTGAGTGGTATCGGTGAATAACATCCGCTTTTTGGCTACGTCATAGAAAGCTCGACCAACATTACGCCCATTATGACTGTAGTTCTCCACCACTACGTACTGCCCGTGCAACTGATGCGCCTTGGCTAAATCACTTAGATGCTGCTCGATTTGCTGGCCGGGTATCTGCCATTTGCTTGCATCTTCACTTACCACCTGAGTTGTCAGGTCGGTAAAGTCAACTTCGCGCACCTCGCCCTTGCCATTGACCACCAATACCTGTCCGCTCTGGGTCGGGTCAAGTTCTACCACAACCCCGCCGACCATCAGTTGGTTCTTCGACACGCTGATGCTGCTACTGGCGAGTTGGCTGCTATCGATAATCCAGCGCGACAACGCACTGTCGCTATCACTCATGAGCTTAACCCGGGTGCCTTCGTTGAGGCCGATCAGATATTCGCCGCCCGCCCCCTTGATCTCGTAGCGCAGAAAACCGTGCAACTCCTTCGGCAGCTCAGGTACCACCAGTTGCCGGTTGCGCTGATCGAGCACCACCTCGATCGGGGTATCGACGTACTCATGATGAATCCTGCGAATCGTCTCTTCCCCCGGAAAGATGTAGAAGTCGTAGTCGAACCGCTTGTCTTCCTCAAGCCTGCGGATCACGTCAAAGCCGGCATCATGGCGTGTGGTGGCGCCGGGGAGCAGCATGTATTCGTAACGGATGTAGGACTTGGGCGTGCCCGGCAGGATCACAACATTGCTGTCGCCGTGCTCGAGGGTCTGGGAAGCCTTATTATAACCAATGCCGCTACGCACCTCGATCGCCTGACCACGGTCCTGGACCATTCGAGGAAAATCACCAACCCAGAAGAAATAATTGATTTTCCCTGAACCGGTAGAGCCGGAATGGGTGCGGTAAATGTACTGGCTATCGAAGACTATCTGGTTATTGTGCAAGTCGAGACGCTTGACCACCGCCCCCGGCAGGGGTACCAGCACCTCTTTCTTGTCGTCATATTTATAACCATTGTTCTTGTAAGCCTTATCGACTATATCGAAGTAACGGCCTACCGCCTTAGCATCCTCGGCGACCGCGCCAAAAGCCTGCGCCAGTGCCGTAAAGCCCACCGCGAGTCCGCCAAAAATCACCCCGACCCCACCAAGAACTGCCCCGGCCGTCGAGGCGCCCATCAACCCGGCCCCCACCCCGGCGGCGCCAGTGACGAAGCTAGCCGAATCGAATGCCAACTGGGTGCCGAACACCGCCTTCTGTACGTCATTCTCGGCGTGAGCCAGCTCATAGGCATCCAATCCAACCATAGCGCCGCCAAACAACACACCGGCGCCTTCATTAACAATGTGCCCTAAGGTAGAGGCAAAGTCTTTGAGCGAGGTTTCAGCGGCTACCACTTCGCCGCGCAGCGCGGTACGCACCAGTTCAGTGACCTTAGCCACGTCCTGTACGCCACCATGAGCCATCTGGACAAAGTTAAGGTAGCTGTGGACTTTGAGCGCAGTGGCTAAGTCAGGCGAAGCGATCCCATGCGCCACGTCGTTACGGTTTTTGTCGGCAAACCACTGGATCAGCGTCTGCACCGCAAACCCGGCGTTCAGCCCATCAACCGGAGCTGCTTCATTGACACCCGCCTTGGGTCGCATCTGGTTACGTTCGAGGGTGAAATGTTGGCCTAGGGTGAGCATATGTTCATCGACAAAGCGGCGGAATTCGATAAAAGCGGCATCGCCGCTGCTTACCCAACGGGTCTCCTCTGGCTGGTCGCGATTGATAAACTGAACCCGGTAGCGGCCTTCGCCCAAATCCTGAGTATTGCCAATCACTGGCATCCAACGCTGGTCAAGACTATTTTCCCGGGCGAGACGTATACTGGCCTCATCGAACTTTGCCCCCCACTGCTCGGCATCAAAGGTCGCCAACGCCGTGTGCAACCGGGTATCCTCGACAATCCGAGCCTGAGCGTTGACCGTCTGCTCAATCTGCCGCCGTTGTTCTATGACCGTAGTCAATTCACCGGGGCGGGTCAGGTCGGCCACATCCAGACCATTACCCACCGGTACCTCGGCCATCTTGCCGGCATCGATCTCCACCAGGTTGAAGATAGGGGTCGACTCGTTGCCAAGCGCACCGTAATGAACAGCCAGTTTGCGCTCCACCAAGTGTTGCTTCATGGCCTGAGAGAAGCTAACTGTGTCGTTGAAGGCAAAAATCCCGACATTCGGGTCATAGAAATAGTAACGACGCCCTGCGGTGTCGACCGTACTCCCCACCATCATCGAGTGATTCAGGGTATTGAGCGCGAACGTCGAGGTCCCAGTCGCCTCTTTCAACAGGGAAACCACCTCGGATAATTTGACCTGCCCCAATGCCGTTGATGCCTGTACGGCCTCAATATTATTAGAATGCAGCCTGATCAGACTGTTCTTGAGCAGCGTGGAACTGCCTGCCAGGGGATCGGCGGCAGCCAGGAAGAGTTTTTCCACCAGACTGTTGATACCCGCCTCGCCCCTGCTAGCTAGCGCTACCGCCATAGCCCTGACCAGAGGGTAGCAACGACCGCCGGATTTGTCGCCGACCAGCGACAAATAAAAGTCCTGCGGCGCCAGACGGTCAAAGCTACTGCCAGCGCGATGAAAGTCCTCATTGTACACCGCCGCCCGCTTCAACACCTTGTCGATGTACTCGGCCTGACTGGCTTCAGTGATGCGGCCGCTCAAGGCTCCTTGTTGCTCAGGGGTAAGATGACCTTTGAGAAACAGACGCTTCATCTCCAGGGCTGACATTTTGTCATCCACCTTCGGAATGCTGATGTTACGGAAGTTGCGCAAACCATCGGTAAACGCGGTACCCTGCACGCCTCGCTGATAAGCTTCGGCGATCGCATAACGCTCGCCCACGCTGCCGGTATGCTCCTGCCCGCTATTTCGGATAGACGTATCGTCAATCCGCACCACAGCCGCTACGCCGTTCTTAGCCTTGATCTGCTGCCATAACCAGCTTTGTTCGACCAAACTCGCTTCACGCAGGACTGTATCGTATTGCGCCTTGTAATATTCCAGTGTGATATCGACCTGCTTTATCTGTTGGTCAATCAGGGCGCGCCGAGTGGTATTGCCCCGCTCCTCATAGAGTTTACCTCGCTTGTCCATCAACTGTTTGATGTCAGCATTGAACCGGTTGTGAACCTCAGTGCGAAGTTTGGTCCACGCAGCAATCGCCGGATGATCAGGAGAAAACTCTCCCTCTGTGTAGACACCGTCGGCGACCCCTTCAACTGGCACCCCGAACTGAGCAGCAACCTTTTTCAGTTGTTGGTGGACCTGCTCGCGGTAAGTGGCGAATTGAGCCTGGTTGCGTTCAATGACTTGACTGCCTGCGACCTGGATCGAGAGCGAATCTTCGCCGCCGCGCAGTTTCGGCCAGAGCATCTGACCGTCTCGCTGATACTCCTGACGCTGGAACACGAGTTGCCATTCTCCATCGACGTACTGCATGTACGCTGCGGCGAGGTCTTCAGTGGCGCCGGCTACCCGGTAATCTTTGTAGTCCACAGCCATGACCACATTGTCGTACAGCAGCGAGCTATTGACCCGACCGTCGCGGTAGACCCGGTAGGTATTCTCGTCAAGACTAGTCACCACCAACGAGCCGCCCGACAGCGTTCCGGTGAACAGAAAGTTCCTTATGGTCGCATGCTTGGGAATATCCACATAAGCCGGCGACGCATTAGCCTGATCGACGCTGCTGTAGCCAAGGAAATACACCGGCACGCTGTTAGTGTCTCTTGCCTTTATATCGTTGGCGCTTCTATCGATGTATTCGAGCTCGTATAAACCTGACTCGACCTTTACCAACTGGGCGCTCCCTTCTGCCGAGAGACGCCCCGATCTGACTAATGTCTCGGCGCTGATGGTGTTGGATCTGGCGAACAATACTGGATCGGCGACAAACTGATAGATATCTGCGCTGCTCTGGCGGGGTTCAAATCCATCACCTACAGGCACCAACCCGGCCTTAAGTTCGAGATCCCTCACCGCCTGCCCCAACAGCGCCGGCCTTGGACCAATGATGGTAAAACGCGGTGGATGGAACTCATCAGCCGCCGACAAACCCTGATTGACGATCGGCAGAACTCGCGCCATCACGCCGTCATACAGTTCACCCTGCAACACCCTCTTACTGCCCTCAGCGCGGTACTTGTCGAACATCTGCAATATGTCCTTGCCGATACTGTCCGCACCTTCCGGTTCGTAACGCGCGGCGACATAGAAGGTTTCGAAAAACGAGTGATAACCGTTACGGATCATGAAGGCTGCATTGGTCATCTGGAACTGCCAATACTGTTTGACGCTCAACTTGCCACCGAACAATTCCGGCAAAGCATTGCTGACAGTCTGGGTGGTCCCGGAAATCCCCCCCACGAACGGAGTGTCCAGATCATGCATGTAGCGGGTGGCGCCATTCTTGGGATCTGGACGGAACTGGTTGTAGCTGCGGTATTTATCTTCCTTGATCAGGGACGAACCCTCTTGATACGCCGGCTCCTCAGGGTGGGTATTGAGGATCAGGTACGGGTCGGGCTGATTCAGCCGGTTATTGATTATAACCTTGTCTTCCCCCAACGCAGCGTGAGGATTGACCGGAACCGCAGCCTTGGAAAGGCTATCGGCTACCGGGCGCAAAACATGGAACAAGACCTGTTTACGTAGACTTCTTCCCTCATTGCTTAACAACGCCGTCTCAACCTCTGGACGCCATTGCGCATCGGCGCTCTCCAGACCCTGCGGACCGGTCAATAACAGGGTGAGCAACTTACCATCCAGCAAATGCTCAACCGTAGCCTTATCGAAGACCTGCACTCTCGGGTTGCTTGGATGCTGTGCTGCATTGGCGCTGGCGACCCGCCGGGTTTCCTCTTCGATGGCCTGAATACGCCATTGTTCGTACAGCGGCGCCAGCAGCCCCTTAGCCTGAGCAATATCACTTTGCACATAACCACTTTGCAGAACCTTGTCCACAGCCGGGTTCTTCGCCAGTTTTGTCGCCAGCTCGAACAACAGCGGGTCATTATCGGCGCTCTGCCAGACCGAAGCGGCGAACGCTTGTTCCCACAGCACCTTATTCAGATTATTGCCCTTGATATCGCGCATGCTGTTACGCGTGTGCTCCGGCGCCAACACCCCTGCGGGGGTGATGTGGTTGCGTTCGAGCAAACGCAGCAACTGCTGCTCGAACGCCGTGCGCTCGCTGCTGTCTTTGAACAAACGACTGGCCTTCGTTCCGCCGTCACGCAGTTGCTCCAGCTTCTCGAAAAATGCAGCGTTGTATTGATACAGTGCGTCGGTCTGAATCTTGTTCAAGTGACTGCTGCTCACCTTATCGCCGTCAACGGTCATCACCCCAAAAGGCGTCGCGGACAGGTAACCGTTGTCCTGAGGCATTTCCAGCAAGTATTGGCGATTGGCAAAACCGACCGAACGTTCCAACTCATGAATATTGACGAAAAGTCCGTCACGGTCCGGGTGGTAATTATTCTGGCGAAACCCCTCCAGACCGATAGTCTGGAAGCTGGTGATATCCGCATTCTGGTTGATCAAGTCACTCAAGGCGCTTGCCAATGGCACCTCACGGGGAAGTGTGGTATTCAGGGCCTGACCGGACACCTGAATCCCAACCTGATTCGGCACCTTGCGGTCAACATTGGTCAGCAGCATCTTGTGACCGTTACCCAACAACTGCGCTTTGAAACCTTCACGCAAGGTGCTTTCCGAAACCAGATAGTTGGCAAAGTACTTCTCGACGAATGCGGTTTTGACCAGCACCGAGCGAATTGGCGCATAAGTCGGCGAGCGCGAGGATGGCGGCTCGCTCTTGAGCCGATATTGCTGTTGCCAGGCTAGGGAGCGAGCAGCGGTGCCGAAGGAGAAGTTGAGTACCCCGTCCGTCGGCACGACCAGCCTGCCGTTCTCCAGGAAGAAATCCTTGAAGCGGCCATCAGTGCTGGCATTGACCAGCGCGACGTTCATACGGATGTAACCCGGACGCTCCTCCATCATCAACAGTGAAATATTTACCGGTAGATCATCGGAGGCCCGAGGCGCCTTGGTCAGTGTGTTGAGGGCCGCAGCCTCTTCCGTAGAGGATGCCTTAAGCAAGGCGTTGTAGCGGGCATTAACCTCCTTGTAAGCCTGTAACTCGGCAAACAGCGTCACGTATCTCTGGCTGAATGTGGAATCGGCCGCCTGTATGGTCAATTTCTGTTCCAGACGCTTGATCTCGGCATTCAACCTGATCTGCTTGCTCTCTGCATCCTCTCTCAGGGTCGCCGCACTCAAGGTACTGGAGCCGCCGGGATTAAGCGTGGACAAAACCTTGTTCCAAGTGCTGTCAAAATGCGTCATGGCCGTCTGCTGGCGACGGTATAACAGGATGTCGCGGTCCAGTTGCTGTTTATAGGCATTGATCGCCGGAGTGCCGGCCACATCGTTCATCTGCTGCCGTCTTTGCTGCAATGTCTGTAACTGGTCGCTGACAGAAACGGGGTTGTCCTGCATCTGAAAATGCTGAGCAGCCAGCACACTCAAGGTGCTCTGCTGCATTTCCTGTAGCCGCTCGTCTACCTGCCTGACGTAGTCGGCACGCTCATCGGGGCTCATGTTGAACCATTCGGTTTGACGATCTGCCGCCTTGATCTGTTGATCGATCAGGGTATTGAGTAAATGCATGAAGTCTTTGGATATAGAAGCCATTACAGTAATCCTTTGTCTGTTTTTAAGCAAAACCCTTTAGTAGCAAGTCTCATGGTTCTTTAAGTTCGTGAATATTGGATAGCCAACATCTATTTGCTCTGTAGTTGTGAGCATGATTATTTCCTTATATTTTTCGTTTATATTGCAGATTATATGAATGATAACATCGAATTATAGTTACAATTGTATAAATTTAAATATAAATTATTATAATTTTTAATTATTCATATATATGATTATTCCATGTTAAAACATTCCCCAGTCATATTGTTGAGTTTTTTATAGAACATTAAATAATAACGAATTTTAGGAGGGTTATTTGTTAGCAAATTGTTATATCTGATTTTTAGGAATAACGAGATAATCTTACTTCCATACCGTTATTTACAGTTTGGTCGATTTCCGCCGGGACGAAACCGTAAGTTTCTGTTCAAATGCCACCCGCTGGTCCATACTTAATATTGTTAGTACGTGCCAACACTCTAAGAAATTAAATCTTAATAAAATCAGATTGAAATAGTGAGGAGTTGTAATATGGGTATTATTCACGTTACCAACAGTATGAAAGAGGATACGATTGAAGTTGCAATTAACTACTGGAGCACTGATTACGCACGATTCACAGTGTCGGACAATTATTTTAATATCACGCCGGAACATTTTAGGGCTGCTTGGTTTGTTGACGATTGGCGCGGTTATATAATGTCAATCAAAAAGCTAGGAATTACATATTCATATTTCATTTTACCTGACACCAAAATTATCGTCGGAGAAAATCGGGTGACAGAAAATGAGTACGTAATAAGACCTTTATTGGTAAGCTAGTTCATTTATATTTAATGTTGTTAGTCCGAAACAGCATCCTAATAAATCAAATCTTAATAAAATCAGATTGAAATAGTAAGGAGGTTGTAATATGGCGAGCATGATTCACGTTACCAACAATACGAAATGTGACACGATTGAAGTTGCAATTAATTACTGGAGTACTGATTACGCACGATTCACAGTGTCCGACGATTATTTTACTATAGCTCCTGGAAATTTTAGATATTCTTGGGTTGTCGATGATTCGCGTGGTTATATAATGTCGGTCAGAAGACTAAAAATCATATATTCATATTTCATTTTACCTGATACTAAGATTATTGTCGGAGAAAATCGGGTGACAGAAAATGGGTATGTAATAGAACCTTTACTTGTAAGATAATTCATTAACTTGATTGAATATATAAGATTATATACCCTATGGATTTCAAGATGCATCGCGACGGCAAGGGAGCGAATCCCCGGGAACATAGATAACTATGTGACCGGGGTGAGTGAGCGCAGCCAACAAAGAGGCAACTTGAAAGATGACGGGTATATACCCAATGGATTTCAAGATGCATCGCGACGGCAAGGGAGCGAATCCCCGGGAGCATAGATAACTATGTGACCGGGGTGAGTGAGTGCAGCCAACAAAGAGGCAACTTGAAAGATAACGGGTATAAATGATCCAATATGACCCTCGTCGATGACCGTCCACATGGTCACCGAATTCAATAATAAAATCACTCATTGCCAATAAAATACCGTTATTGCCTATTTCTATAAAACTAACCTACACCGGAACAACCGTAGGATTAGCAAGTAATTTCCGTAAATTGCGCATTTCCCTTCCTTGATTAATCGCAACAGCGCCCACTAAGACTTCATTTTCTGTACCAAATAAAATGGCTTTATCTGATTGCAAATCGCCCTGAATATGCCACTCTTCAGCCTGCATGTTGCCAACCATCTGGATGTTAATACCCCACTGATCAGTCCAGAACCAAGGCGCCCCCGGCTGCGGAGGTTGCAACCCCATCATGGCATGCGCGGCGATAGTCGCCTGACGGTTAGCATTTTCCCAAGTTTCACGGCGCTGGAGATCACCTGTCAGCGGTTCTCTCTGGAGGCAAACATCCCCGGCGGCAAAAATATCCGGTTCAGAAGTCTGGCAACGGCTGTCAATGACGATACCGCCATTAGTCACTAAACCAGCATCAGCAGCCAGCTGATCCCTGAATTCAGCGCCGATACCATAAATAATAATATCCCCGATCACCTTTTCACCGGTGTTCAATATAAGCATTAATTCACTCCCTTGCTGTTGCGCGGAAACAATATTGGTATCAAGGAAGAATTGCACCCCCTTTTCCTGATGACGATTCAAAAGATAATCTTGCAATAACGGAGGAGCGCAACGCCCCATGATGTTGTCCGCCTGTTCGATAACCGTAACATTTGCTCCCAATTCACAGGAGGTTGCCGCCAGTTCCAAGCCAATCACGCCACCACCAACAATCAAAATCCGTTTGTCTTTTTTCACCGCCTGGCGTAAACGTTGCGCATCATCCAGAGTTCTCAGGGTATAAACATTTTCACCCAATTTATCGAGTAGCGGGAATCGTCTGGCTCTTGCTCCCATTGCAAGTAAGAGTTTGTCATACCTGAGCTTGCCGCCATTTTCTAAAATAACGCAATGTTTCAATGGCATAATCTGGCTGACCGCCTGACCTATGCGCAAATCTATCCGGTTTTTCAGATAAAAATCTTCGGAGAAGAGATATTTCGGCGCTTCCTCTGGGTTGATTAAATACTCTTTTGATAAAATTGGCCGCTCGTAAGGCGCATGATATTCCTTACCAATTAAAATAATATCGCCATCAAATTGTTGCTGCCTTAAGGTTGCGGCGGCCATCGCCCCCGCTTGTCCTGCTCCAACGATAATAAAAGTCTGATTCCGCATACTACGCTCCTATCTGAGTTACAGGTTGAGCACTGACCATTGCCATCCCTGTCAGCCACTCCTTAATAGGTTGGTAATAATGCCGTTGCGCTTTATATTCGCCGTAAACAGAAAGCGCCGCAAAAGCCGCAATCCAACAGCGAATTTCCTGTCCACCTTTCCCACCCTGAATGGCGATTCCTCCCTCCGTTAATGAAGCAAGACGCCGAATATCGCCACTACAAAATATACGTAATAACTCGTCATCCCACTGTGGATTCAACGGAGCAACGACATTCTCGCCACGAGCCAACGATTTTCCAACCTCAATTACCCGGTTTTGCCGTTTTTGACGCGCTTCTTTTGTCGGATTTCTCCCGGCAATCAACCCTTCTTCAACTTCCGGTGGAACTTGTCCCATCTGTGGTATCGGAGGGTCATGTGATAAACCACCAGAACCTAACAACAATACCCGCTGATCTGTGGTGAATAGGAATTGACCAACCGCACGACCTAACGCAACAACACGACGGCATGTCGGCAACGGTTTAGCTGCACAATTAATAAATATCGGGATGGTTGGATAGCGCTGTAAATCTTGACAAAGCAGCATCAAGGGTTGAGTAAAGCCGTGATCGGCCTGCATACGCCAAGAGTGAGCCACATCAATCCCTGAATCATATAAGGCAGAAATTAACTCCTTCGCGGTGTTTTCAGGAACATCGAGTGGACCTTTACCAATATCCCAATCCCCTACTGCATTCGCCCTTACTCCAACGCAAAATGCCGGCATTAGATCATAAAAAAAACCATTAAAATGGTCAGGAGCGAAAATCACTATCAATTGCGGGTCGTAAGCCTTTATCTGTTCAGCCAATTGCTGAAAAACTTGCCGAACATGCTTTTCTGTCGTTTCAGGCGGAGAACCAAAATCCATCAAAGGCGTGTGTGAAGTACAAATTAATTTAACGGTCATTTGAACTCTCCTTTTTGTTCGGAGACATCACTCCCGCTGTAGTTTGGCGAATGCCGCGGATACTTAATCCTGCATCAGCCGTTATCATCACCCCCGTTAAAGTACGGTTATTGGCACGAGAAGCCAGCATCACATACGGGCCAGTGAAATCTTTTGGCTGAGGCGTAAATTGCAAAGGTAAAACTGCACCGAAACTTTCTAATGACAGGTTATCTGTAATACATCTATCTTGCTGAGATAACGTGGCAGGTCCACGAAGATCACTTGGCATACCGCAAGGGGCAACGCCATTAACCCTGATAATTGGCGCTAATTCATAAGCTAGCTGGCGGATCATGCCGACCGCGCCGTGCTTGCTGGCGGTATACAACACACCGCCGCCGCCAGAAAACCATGACGAGTTTGACAACGTAAAAATCATGCTGCCTTCTGATGCGGTTAGCGCCGGTAACGCGGCTTTAGCCCCTAAAATGTACCCTTTCAGATTAACCCCCATCAGCTCATCAAATCCTTTATCAATCTGCTCTGGTGAAGCATCCAGTAGGCTGATTTTGTGATCCCATATCCCGGCATTACCAACAAAGCAGTCTAGTTTGCCAAAACGCCGAACAGTTTCAGCCACTGCTCGTTCATTATCCTCAAAAGAAGCAACATCACCGTGAATAACACAGATATCTTTACCAAAACAGTGCGCCAGAGCTGTCGCTTTTTCTGCCGATAGCTCCAAAACGCCCACTTTAGCTCCTTCAGCAATAAAACGTTCTACTAAAGCCAAACCTAAACCGGAGCCACCGCCTGTTAATAAAATGACTTGATCTTTGATCCAACTCATTATTACTCCTCCGATACAGTGATATAAATGTTTCCGTCTTTAACAACAACAGGATAGGTCTTCAATGGATCTGTTGCAGGAAGGCAAAGCGCCTTCCCGGTTCTGAGACAAAAACTGGCCGTATGCAGTGGACACTCAACTGTCGCATTGTCTTCCAAATACCCTTCGGATATAGAGGCATTACCATGACTGCACCGGTCATCAACAGCAAAGAATTCGCCATCATAGTGAAACAGCGCAATATCCGGTGTGTATTCAACCTTACGCGCTTCTCCATCGGGCAATTCTTCAACAGTACATACGAATAATTGACTCATCAGAATAAGACACTCAAGTTATGGAAAGTTAAGACTGCCTGATCCAAGGTAATTTCACGTTTGCAAATCAGCCAGCTATCCGTTTTCGGATTACGGCGAACACAATCCAGCCGCTTACCAACATAAAAAGCTTCATCTCGCTCTTTTTGTGAACGGTACAGCAAATAATTAGACTGAACATGAAATTGGTCAGGCGAATCCGTTTCAGTAATCACTAAATTTGTCAGTAAATGACGTGTACGAGATGGGGGTTCTTCTGCCCATGCCATACCGGTTTCCAACCGGGCAATCCGACGTTCAAGCTGAAATTTATTGTCATTAAACAACCAAGTGGTTGGCGGCTGGATACTCTTACGGCGATCGCGGGTTTGAGCATTAACAATGGTGCGCATGGTATAGCTGAGATCTTCTGACAACAGCTCAAGCCAATCACGAAATTTCCACTCATCCAGTAATGCAATTTCGTAATACAAGAACTGGCTTATTTCATAATGCAGTTCCGGCGATACCCTTTTTTCCTGATTGACGATTAACTCTTTCATTTGACCAACTCCTGCTGATAAGCCCGGCTTTTTTCCTCTACCTCATCCCAGGTTTCACTGGTGAGTAAGTCAGCCCAACGCTGATACATGCCACGGGCAACGGTTTCGGAAAAAACATAATTGGTCACACCCGGAATTCCATCATCCCGCACTCTTTCTTGTCCCAATCTCATTTCCATACACAATACGCTGTTACGGGCTTTGTAACCTCTAAGGACCTTCTGAATTTCTACCCAATTTTCTGAATCATCCTGTTCGAGAAAACCTGCCGGACCAAACGCACGGGTAGTGCTGTTCTCAAAAGCGGATTTTACTTCTGGGGAAGCTGCTTTATCGGCAATGCAGAATGCCCAAACTTCCACCTGATCCGGTCCACGTGGATGCCACACCCGCATAGTTGCAGTACCGTTAAGCCAGGAAAGTGTCGGGAAAATATTGTTGTGACCGGCAAGACGCAGTGCTCTGACTTTTCCCAGTCGTTGCTCTGCCTCAGCATAGGTGTCACGGTAGTAACGGGCAACGGCGCCATCAACCCAAACGTTGGCATCGGGTTTTTCGGTCAAGAAAAATCCACAACCGTGACCATTCTGAGCAAATTGCACGGCATCTTTTGCCGTTTCCCAAACTGGCCGTGAAGTCTGATCAGCACCTAATGCTTTTTTATCGTCGCCATCTTTTACGCTCAAAACCTGTACAGCGGAGGCATGACTAAATAAAGCATGGTATTGATCGCCGGCAAACTGTTCAGCAGGTAATTTCCAGTTACAATTGATCACCCACTTTTGCACACCACCAATAACTTCTGTTCCTCCTTCGCGGCGATCAAGCACACCATCAAGATACCAGGCTATATCACCGAGATAATCAATCAGGGAGGGTGCTGTCGTATCCCAAGTACCAAAAATCAATCCCTTATAACTTTCCACACACGGCACTTCCTGAAGTCCCCATTGCTCTTTGCAAAGCCCATGTGGATAAGCACATGCTTCCAACGGAACGTCAATTAATCGCCCATCTACACCATATGACCAACCGTGATAAGGGCAAGTAAATGCACGGGTATTACCGCTATCCGCGTAACAAACCCGCATGGAACGATGGCGACACTGGTTAAGGAAAGCTTTGACGGAACCATCTTTCTGGCGGACAACAACAACACTGTCCTCTCCCATATAAGTATTGAAAAAATCACCCGGTTTGGGGATTTGGCTCTGATGAGCGAGAAACAGCCAACAACGGCCAAATATTCTTTCGAGTTCTAACTGATAGAGTTCGGGATCGATATAAATCTGAGGAGTTACACGACCGGCTCGGGCATCAATCAGGCGGTAAATATCTGAATCTTTGCTCAATGTCATATTATTCAATCCTCATGTAAAAGAAAGGTTGACTTTTTGCCAACATGCAAAATGAATGCTATTAATAGATTAATATTTTGTGAAATACATTGTTTGTTTAAATTGAGACTTTTTTTCGATATGTGAGGAAACGGCAATGGAATTAAGACACTTACGCTATTTTATTGCGGTGGCAGAAGAATTAAACTTTACTAAAGCCGCAAAAAAGTTACATACGGCACAACCGTCATTAAGTCAACAAATAAAAGATTTAGAAGATTATATTGGTTCCACACTATTAGAGAGAAATAAACGTAGAGTCTCTCTAACCAAAGCGGGAGAAGTTTTTTTCCAACAAGCCAAGCTTATTCTTGACAATGCAGAGAAAGCAAAAAAAATGGCCCGTAGAGCAGCACAAGAACAAATTGTGCTAACTATTGGATTTGTTCCATCTGCGGAAGTTAAAGTATTACCTGAAGTCATTCCAATATTTCGCCTGGCTCATCCTGAAGCAAAAGTAGAACTTATTAGTTTATTTAATCCAGGACAAGAAGAGAAATTATTACAAGGTGACATTGATGCCGCTTTCATGCGTCCACCGATAAAGAGTGATTATATTGATTTTAAAGTCATTCTTAATGAACCGTTGGTGGTTCTGATGCCTGCTAATCACAGATTAAGATATTGTGAGAAAATTTCAGTCGACGACCTACACGGAGAAAATTTTATTACTCCCGATCCAACACAATCTGGCGTATTACAACAAATTATAGAAAACTATTTTACCGAACATAATGTCGTTCCTAATATTATTCAAACAGCTAACAATATGCTATTAATTTTAAACATGGTTAGTCTGAATTTAGGGTGTGCAATAGTACCGCTCTATATTACTAGCATCATGACAGATGCTGTTATTTGTCGGCCATTATCAGGATATTCTCCCACAATAGAGTTAATAATGGCGTGGCGAAAAGATAACACATCAGAATTATTATCTCACTTAATAGATGTTGTTGAAAATAAATACCTGTAAGAATAAAAATAAGCACCATCGTTTTTACCTTTCAGACTAGACATATTAAGTATTAGTGAATGTTACCTGCTGTCGTTATATTAATAACGTATTAACTTAAAATAAATAATGGAGATATCATGATGTCAATATCAGCGAATCCTCAACATAAACCTATACAGCCTGAATTACGTTCGCTTTGGTCGGCTATTGCCAGCGGTGAAATCCATCTACATCATCTCGATGTAAAAGGGATAAAAACCCGTGTTCTTGAAGCAGGCAACGGACCTACTCTGATTTTTTTACATGGTATTGCCGGTCATTTAGAAGCTTATATGCGCAACATTCTGCCACATGCCGCCCACTTTCATGTACTGGCGATCGATATGCTAGGGCATGGTTTCACGGATAAACCTGTCCGTTCCTATGAAATTATCGATTATGTGGAACACCTACGGGATCTGATTGAGACATTAAATCTAAAGAAAGTTCACCTTTCTGGCGAGTCGTTAGGTGGGTGGGTTGCAGCCCGGTTTGCAGCAAAATATCCGCAATATATTCACCGTCTGGTGTTGAACACAGCAGGCGGCATGATTGCTGATCCAAATGTGATGGAACGCCTGCGCACACTGAGTTTAAACGCGGTGAAAAACCCGGATAGAGAAGCTACCCGCAAGCGTCTTGAATTCCTGATGAAAGATCCTGCTATGGTGACAGAAGACTTGGTTGAAGCCCGTTTCGCCATCTATCGTCAGCCAGGTATGTTGTCTGCAATGGAAAACATTATGTGCCTGCAAGATATGGACACCCGTTTACGTAATCTTTTGACCGAAGATGAGCTGGCAAAAATCCAGGCTGAAACCCTAGTGCTATGGACCACACACGATCCGACCGCTGCGGTTTCAGTAGGTCAGCGCCTTGCCGGGCTTATCAAAAATAGCCGTTTTGTCGTAATGGAAAAATGCGGTCACTGGCCTCAATATGAAGACCCGGACACATTCAACCGGCTCCATATCGATTTTTTACTCAACGGCAACAAATAATGTCTCTTTCAGACAAGTGATATTCCAGTTGGAATGTCACTTCTTTGGTTTGATCAGGAGTAACAATAGATGAATAACGTCATAAACTATCTTGGTGAAAAACTATTTCAATCGTGGCAGAGTCGTCAGGCTATCGATCCTATCTCGAATGAATATCCAGAATTAACATTACACGATGCCTATCTCATCCAGCAAAAAGTTATTGTTCGCCGGCTGGAAGCAACCGGGGCACAAATTGTCGGTAAAAAAATCGGTATTACCAGCCAGGCAGTTATGGATATATTGGGTGTCGATCAACCCGATTTTGGCATTCTCACCTCAGATATGCATTACAAAAACAATGCCATTGCACCCATTGAGCAATTAATTGCACCGAAAGCGGAAGGTGAAATCGGCTTTATCCTGAAACACAATCTGAGTGGACCAGGTATTACAGCGGGAGATGTGCTCAGAGCAACAGATTATGTCGTGCCCTGTATCGAAATTGTCGATTCCCGTATCCGTGACTGGAAAATAAAAATTACAGATACTGTTGCTGATAATGCCTCATCAGGATTATTTGTCATTGGCAATGGCTCCCGTCTGCCATCAGAAATTGATTTAGCCGCCGTTACAATAACGTTGGAGAAAAACGGTAAACTGGTTGACACCGGCATTGGCGCCGCTGCCTTAGAGCATCCAGCCAATGCAGTTGCCTGGCTAGCAAATATGCTAGGAACATTGAATATGGCATTGCTCGGTGGAGAAATCATTCTCTCTGGCTCCCTCACTACAATGGTTCCAGTTAATATTGGCGATCAGTTGAAAGTTAACTTACTCGGGGTGGGATCTGCCAAGGTCAGTTTCGCCTGAAAAATTAGCCTTAATTTCTAAACAGGGGTCATAAAAAGCCCCCACTAAAGTTAATAGCAACAAAATTACTAGCAACAAAATTACTAGCAACATAGTAGCAGGGGCGTAAATCATTTATATCATTTCAAGCTTAATAGAATGTACAACTTGTCCGTGGACGGCGGAGAGCCGGAAAATTTTATCTCCCCCACCTCGATTATTTCCCTGAATTTCCTGTGCATTCTTATAGGAGAATTCACCTACACAATATTTGATTGCATTTTCACCTGGAGGACGATAGTAATCTTGAAAAACCCAAATGATATCTCTATACCCTCCTAATACAAATATTCTAAATGCTTTCCAAGACTCACTTTGATCACCAATCCAGGGGACCCGCAAACTACCATGCCAATATCTATTCCTTTCAATCACAGTCCCAACATTACTGTCTTCACCGTTTATAATAACCATTGAATCTCCGGTTATATTCTCAATAGTCTTAATTGTTGTTACAGAGGCCATATGATATTCCTTTCGTTAATATTATTTTTACCAAATTAAATACAGCGATTTCACAAATACAATTTTCCGCATTAATATTGTAGGCAATAAACATCCTTATTAAGAACTTATTTTATATTATTAAAT
>NZ_JAZGJN010000259.1:0-43596 GCF_038085095.1 Photorhabdus sp. P32
TAAACTATTTCATTGTTTTAAAATTTCATTTTATTGTCTGTTTTAAATATATTTTTTATGGTTGATTTAATTTTATTAAAAATACCTGATGGCATATTATATTTATGCGATAATTTAAACCAGTACTGAGATTTCATTGTTTAAATTATATTAACTTCGACGAAAAGAAATAATAATTTATATTAACATGTTGCTTTCACTATAATTACATTATTTGTCTGGGAGGTGGCATATCGTGGATATGCCGCCAGCTTAACGAATGGATTCAAAAATAAGTCGTGATTCCGGCCCGAAATGTTCTGCCCGGTGAAGGAATATAGCCGAGGCTGAGAGGCTGGATATAATATTTGTCGAACACATTATCTACACCAAACTCAAACTCGACATGCTTATTTATACGGGCAGTCAGAGAGATATCTGCCACAGTTGCAGGCCGCCAGATAATGGGTGCTAGCAGGGGCGCAGAACCTCTGCCCGGTTTTGCTGCCGGGACAGATCTTTGACCATAATGAGAAACTCTGACGTTAGCAGATACATTGTCATTTAAAAATCGCTGTGTCAGATCGAGTGATACCGCATATTTAGGCGGAATGTGATTAGTTGCATAATCCGAAGGGAGGCTACGTGCGACGCACCCTTCATTTTCCGTACAGAATCTGACTTTTGTGTAGTAATTCATCGATAAACGCGCATCAAAGTGATCGCTATGGTAAACACTCGCCAATTCCAATCCGGCAAATTTTGCTTCTTTAATATTACTGATGTACATACTCCAATAATCATCCATCCATGCTCGGTTGATATAATCCTTTACCCGGTTATCAAAGTAGGACATTGCGATATCGAAGCTATCATTTTGAGCAATGACATTTTGGAAGCGTGATGTCAGTCCGACTTCGATATTTTTTGAAATTTCAGGTTTTATATGGTCGTCAACACTCATCATGTAGCCACGAATACCTTCAACCATTGATGGAAAACGTGGTGCATAGGCATATTTGGTATGTAGCGCTGTTTCATTATTAAGATCAAACTTAACGCCTACCCAATAGCCATGAGCATGATCTCGCTTATGGTTTACTTTCCCAGAGGTGAGCTGTGGTAACCAAGAGCTACCCGGACGAACTGGACTGTCATCTTCGATCTGATAGGATTTGTAATCCCATCCGCCCATTAGGGTCAGACGGTCGGCAAGTATATAGTTCCCGTTCAGGAAAAAACGGCTTTCTTTACGCTCTCCTTCCCGATTAACGGCATATTCCCATTTACCTGCGCTTGGGCCAGTGCGTTCACGAATAAAGCTGGCGCCGTAGTTCAACTCAATATCTTGCATTGAAAGCGCAAATAATGAAGTGTTACTCAAATTCACCCCAACTGTGCGCATGAATTTTTTATCACCGAGGGTATTATTTGCGGTTCGAGGGCGATCGTTAACTCGTGTTTGCCATACTCCGATATCCAAATTAATCCAGGGGTTTGATGCAGGTTCCCATTTATAATTGAGGCTGTGCCTGTTCATGTTGAGCCGTGTCAGCGGCCCCTGTTCCAGGATCATAAATGTTTGGCTCAGGTTTGCCATATCCGCGACATAGGATTCTCCGTAGAGATTTTGATAATGGCTAATGATAGCGGAGATTTCATGACCATCGCCAAAACGAACTTTTCCTTTACCCAGTAATGACTGGCTATTTTCAGAAGTATTTGGGACGGCATCTCCCATTGCATACAACGAATAACCTGCCATCTGTTCACTGAATTGTGGAATGTGGCAATCTTGTGGATCACTTTCACACAAATAGCCTGGCATGCCACGTTCCTTCGCGCCCGGTCCGTGTTTGCCAGAATGGTAATTGCCCCGCTTGCGCTGAGAAGCGCCAAACAGCAATTCATAGGAAGGTTCGGCTATCGCGAAAACAATACTCCCGGTGCGGTTCTTAGTGTCGAAAAGAGAGGTTCTTGATGGGGAAGGCCAGTCGTTGCGCTCATAATCGTCAGGATTGGAATGGTTGCTCAACAGACTTCCTTTCAGGCGCAGTCCTGCCTTTTGTCCATCAAGTAAGATATCACTGGCTTCAATGGTTTTTATCTCCACAGTGCCGCCAATGGCTCCCATACCACCTTTTCCTGTCGGACCTTTACTGATATCTACCCGGCCAATGAAATCGGGATCAATAAAAGAACGGTTGGAAACACCTTGATAACCGCGGTAGAGCGCGGTCTGGTTAGATGCGCCATCAACAGTGGTTAGGACTCGGCCTTGTCCTTGTAGGCCCCGGATATTCACATCGAGACTGCCTGAACTACGTGCTTCGCCGGATAATACCCCCGGTGTTGTTTTGAAAATATCAACGGGGTGAATCACACCGAATTTTTCAATATCTTTGCCTTGGATGGTGGTACTGTCGAACCGTAATGGTTCATTACCTGCGTATCCGCGATTGCCTGCTACCGTAAGGGGATTTAGGACGATTACCCCTTTGTTGGTCATATTCTTTGTCATTTTTACCAAGGTATAACTGCCATCGGCACGTTGGGACAGTTGTAAATGACTGCCTGTGAGCAGTTGTACTAAACCTTGATGAGCAGTAAAACTGCCGTTTAATGAAGGCGCTGTTAGCCCGTTGGTTAAATTCGGATCGAAGGAGAGCGCTGTACCGGTTTGAGCTGCAAAGTGGGACAAAGAATTGCCTAATGAACCTGGTGGAATATGAACGGAATAAAGTGTATCTGCTGGTGTGGCGGCATAAAGGGGACGTGCCGGTAGCAGTATTAAAGGCAATAACAGTGCGACTAAATACTTTTTCTGCCAACGTGGTTGTGAATCTTGGCAGTCAACATGATATGGCATAGTAAGTTCCCCATAACTTTTTAAGCTTCTTTTATTTCTATGCCGTATGAGATTGAAAAAAGTGTCAGTAAAAATGATTATTTTTATTAACCGGGCGAATAGAGGGTAATCCAATAGCGGGTCAGGCTGCGTATTGAGAGCGGATGGGTTTGTAATAGCATATGCAGGGCCAGATCCGTATCTCGTATGGGAAAAGCGCCAGAGACCCGCAAATTAGCGACTGCATCGTCACAACGAATGATACCGGAACGATAGCGGTTCAGTTCGTTAACCACCGTTGCCAGCGGCAAGTTATCAGCGACTATCATGCCCTGTAGCCAGCTCAATGAAGTTACTGACCGGAGATGTTGTGGGGCAACGGCAAATTGAGTGAAATGGGTTGCTTCTCCAGCATAGAGTATGTGTGGCAAACCGTTATCTGGCGTAATGCGAACTGTTCCTTCTACTATTTCCACCTGAGTATGGGAGGCTTGTTGGCGGACGCTGAATTTTGTGCCCAATGCCACAATAACGCCTTGTTTGGTTTGTACTTTGAATGGGCGAGTCGGATGACGGCTATCTTTATGGGTTTCAATATAGATTTCCCCTAGCTTTAGACGAATAAGCCGTTGGGTATCGTCATAATGAATATCTGTTGAGCTTTGGGTATTTAACGTCAGTTGACTGTTGTCTGGCAATGACCAGCGCTGAATCTGCCCTGTTTTGGTGTGATAATCGCCAGTGAGAAGCTGAAACTGATCAGATTGCCAGAAGAGTGATGATGCGCCAGCCGGTATTAACAACATAAGTGTGAGTTTTCTGATGGCTTCTCGACGGGAAAGGGCTTGTTTGTTGTTTAACAGAGGTGAGGCGATATGCGGTGGTAGGTGGTGTAACCGTGCTAACAGACATTGTGCCCGCTCCCAGGCTTGAGCATGTTCTGGACTTTGTGCACACCAGGCAGCGCAGGCATTCCGATCAGCTTCGCTGGCATGATTATCATGTAAAATGGTCAGCCATTCTGCGGCTTCGGCAAGTATCGTTTCAGAAGGTGTTCTTGATGGGGAAGATGTATCAGTGGAAGCCATACCAATTCCTCTTATGCCATTGCTATCAAGCATTGATAAAAGCCTTGTTTCATATAACGTTTTACTGTGGACAGCGAAATATTCATCTGATTTGCAATATCTTCATACTTCATGCCTTCTATCTGGGAAAGTAAAAAGACAGTTTGCACTGGCGCGGGGAGTTGACTGAGCATGATATCAATTTCTTGAAGTGTTTCGAGGATGATAAGTTTTTGCTCTGGTGCGGGAATAAGCGGTTCAGGCAGACTAACGAGTAAATCCAGATAAGACTGTTCAAGTGAGCGGCGACGGTACCAGTTAACCATCAACCCCTTAGCAATGGTGACGATGTAGGCACGGGGTTCATTGAGTTGCTGTGGTAAAGGTGAACAAAGTAATTTAACAAAAGTATCTTGAGCCAGGTCTGCGGCAGTCTCATCACAGTTAAGACGATGCTTAAGCCAACGAAATAGCCAATCATGATTGTGGATGTACATGCATTGGATCTGTTGAGTGTCTGAAACATTAACGGTCATTTTCACGCCATGCTATCAATGTAAATGCAAATCATTATCATTTTGGTATGTTACAGGTAATTGCTTTCCGTTACCAATATACCCGTCATCTTTCAAGTTGCCTCTTTGTTGGCTGCACTCACTCACCCCGGTCACATAGTTATCTATGCTCCCGGGGATTCGCTCCCTTGCCGTCGCGATGCATCTTGAAATCCATTGGGTATAAATAATGAATGCGAAGCGGCTGATCAAATACATTTTTATTTGCTTTATAGCAAATTAATAAATTAATTTGTAGTTTTGATCGTGATTGACAGGGATAAATTATAAGAACCTTAAACAGAGATCGAGGATTTAAATAATTTCGGATTGAATTTAATATTAAAAATATTTTCACAAGGAAAAATTTTTAATAATTTTAGGTTTAGGATAAATTAATATGGTTTCGTGTTTATTGATGTGTGCCTAATATATCATGTAACTATCTTTTAATATTGATGTAATGTAGGAAGCTAGAATAAAAAATCTGACGTTCAAAAATAGCAAAATCCAGATATATGACTATAATAAAGGATTATATATACAAGAATTACGGTGGTTAATATATTAAAAGCTTAAATGAACGAGGGATAAGATGGAAGGTACTTTAATTATTTGTGTTGATTCGATTCTGAGATTTCGTTCAGATTACGATACGACAATCGCTGTACCGATGTTATCAGTTCAGGAACAGCTAGGGAAAAATGATCCGTTCTTTTTCCTGAAATATTTTAGAAATAAAGTCATAATAGAAAAGGGAGTGACAATATCAAATATATTTCTCGCGATAGAACCGTGGCAGGCTATGCTAAGCACTTGGTTAGAAATTGATATTGCCGCTTATATTGCAGAGATTAGAAAACCTTCGCAAGAAGAACCGATATTTGATTGGATCAGTATTCAGAGAATTACATCGGTTCATCGGGTATATCAGCGAAAAGATATGAAAGATAATGAAAAGTTGTCTGAATATTTTAATCGTGAACATACGCCGACAAAATACTTTAATATTGAATCAGTTTGTATGGCATCGGGTTATAGAAAAGGAGATAAAGAGCATTACAGTATCAGTGAATATATCCACGAAATTAAAAACATTCCCGTTATTGCCAGTGACAGGCAAATATTAATTGGCTATGATGATAATAATACGGATATTTTGAATGATAAGTGTTTTGGTATATATGATAATAGAAATATCAAATATATACAGGGAACAACCTCGTTCGCGTTTTATGAATTGATGGAAGCTATTTTTAATGATGGCTTATTCTACAATTCACCGCAAACAGCTTGCCATAGCTTAGAGATGATAAAAGAGATGCTAGAAATTATAGATCGCGGAAATATGAATCACGAAAAGGATAATAAAGAGTATATTGATCAACAAGAAAGTAATAGTGGAAATATTAATGGAGGTAATGATGATAGAGAATTAAATGTTGAATTTTATGATGGTGCTTTTGATCCACTGATAGAGCATATAGAAACAGAGAGGGAATATTGGAATTATATAAAATTATTATGTCATTCGTATGGTCATTTACCGGTAAGAATTGGCACGATTAATGAAGCTAAAGTCCCTGAATATCGCTTTTATAACAATATTATTGATGATGAAAGTTAGCTTTTAAAGATTAGTTGTATATTATACAAAGGTATTTAATCGTTATAGATAGCATAAACTTTTTCTGTCGCAAGATTTGCAGTATCTGTTCAGTTTCGTATTCGTTTGTAAATAATATGCGATCGGTTCAATATAATATAGTGATGTTATGAATATTCTTCTTTTGTGTTAAAAGGTTGTAGCTTGGAGAAAAAAGGTAGCTCTTATCATAAAAAATTAAATTTATGAATATAGATTTAGTTAGATTCGCACTTTTTACTCCAGATTTTTTAATGATAATATGGTGACTTCATATATCTGGTTAGGGATTACGGATACCTCTATGTATAAATAGAAAATCGATAGGTGTCTATTTTAATGTCCATTTATGATATTGATGTTTTTATAAATAATTTGCATTATTTGGCTTTTAAAAAATCTACGATTATTTTTTTAAAAATCTCACTCTCAAGTGGCATTTTTGTATCTAAATAGTTAAATACAGTAGCTTTTGACCAACCGTTATTATAGGTTTTTATAAGAGCTTTATACACTTTTTTTTCTAATTCTTTAGTAGCGTCGACTGTTACTCTTGGAATTGTTAGATCAGTTTGATAAGCAGAATAGATATCTTTTTCAATACTTTGAAATGGAATGCAATACACATTAGAATTCTTATAAACGTGCTTTAAATGGGCTTGATCGCCATCTAAAACACAAATTACATTTTCAGGTTTTGTTAGAAATTCTTCTTTTTCATTCCTTTTCATAAGATTAACAACGTTGGTAGCTCCTCCAATATATATTATTTTATATTTATAAAAATAAGAGTTATTATTTCTGTCTATAATATATTCTAAGTAATCTTGCAAAGTTTCATCTTCAGTTAGAATATATTTATCCCAGCCTTTAAAGGCAAAAAGAGAGCTTTTAATGAAGTTATAAGATCTCTTTGATATCATGGTCTTATTACCTTCTCTATACATATAATAAAGCTCATCATCATTAAGTGTTTTCATTAATGCTAAGGAGTGGGTTGTAAAAATGATATTTAAGTTATATTTATAGCAAAATTCTCTAAGTAAATTTACTAATTCTACTTGTGCTGAGGAATCTAAAGAAATATCAATTTCATCAATAATGATGCATTTTCTTTTAGATTCAATCATCCTATAAAGGTTGATGATGAAAAATTCGCCTGAACTAAAATAATCTTCCCGTATATAATATCCATTTTCGTTAAGTCGAAAGTAGTAATTATTTTTTTTAACTTTAAAAGATTTTAAGTTTTTATAGACATCAGTTTTATAAACTGAATTTAACATTTTAATAAGTTCACAGGGAACCTCATAGGTTTGAAAAACTATGCACTTTCTTAAATCTGTATCGATTTTACTTAATGTTGGAAAACTATTGAATCTATCCCCATAGGGAATAGGCAATTCAACAAATATGTTAGATTTTACTTCTTCAGGAACAATTGATTTTGTATCAATAACTTTTAGGTTACTATTATAAATATAAGTTATGACATCATTATTTATCAAATATTCTATTCTGCTTTCTTGATTAAATATATAACGTGATGATGTTTTTATGAATATATCGGCTGATTGTAAATTTTTAATTGATTTTATAAATGTGGTTTTTCCAATACCATTTTTTCCTACAATACATGTAATTTTATTTTTTGTTAAATCTAATGAAAAACTCATTTCATTAATGTGTTGCACTTTTGAAATATTAATTGTAATGTTCATATCTTAGAATACATTCTTATGGAAAAACATATCGATTATAACATTGCCGTATTTTTTTCTGAGCTTGTTTAAATAGTTTTTATCAATAGTATTTATATGATTAAGGTTTCCTGAAATCATCTCGATCCCTTTATCTATATCTTTACCAATAGCATCTTTGAATTTATCTTTGTCAGTAATATAAAAGTAAATTAAATGCTCAATTTTTTTCTTTATTTTTATATCAACAGTAACCTTCCCGGAAGGTAGCACAACCATACCAAGAAGTTTTACTTTATTTCCTTTATTAACGATCTTTGTTTTGTATTTATTTAAAGAAAAATTACCATTATTCTCTTTGCTGAGGAAGCTGGATACTGTTGTGTAAATACTATGAATTATTTCTTTATCATCTGATGATATTATTATGTCATCAGAATACCTAGTATAAATTAAGTTGTTTTCTGAACAATAATCTTGGATGTTGTTATCAAATTTGTATAGACACGCATTGCTGAATGCTGGTGAGGTTGAAAAACCAATTGGTAATATATCATCGACAATTATGAATTCCAATATTCTGTCATAATATTCTTGTATATCAATAATAGGGATCGCTGAGGTGTTATTTTCTAACACTTCTCTTGCGAAATTTTTAGTGATGCTTGAGAAAAAATTATTAATGTCTGTGTTGAAAAACCATTTTTTATCAGAATGCTTTTTTACTGCTTCGTAAGTACTACTTCCTTTTCTATATGAATAAACTACCTCTTTATTAATGTTTAAATGGAAAAGAATAAAATCATTAATAAATTTGTGGTAACTTTTAAGCTTAGTTGAAGGATGATAAATTATACGTCCGTTGTATTCTAATTTTTTATATTCACTTTTAATATTAAAGGATAAAAAATCATCTAATTTAGTCTTTTCATGAAATGCGATGCTGAAAATTGTTTCCAGTTTAAGTATTTTTTTACTCTTAGGAATAATGGGATTATCAGGAGTATTCACAAAAGGCTCGTTCTCTTTGAAATTTACTACCTGTACATACCCTCTTCAGGTTTATGAAGAAGGGCAGTACAAGAGTAACATTACATAAAGGCTCGTAGAGGCTAACATTGCTGACTGGAGATACTCCTAGTCGCTAGCATGAGTTAAATATAAGTCAATTCGAATAAAAAGGCAACTTTTTTAAATTTGGGGTTTGGAAAAAGAGATTATGGCAAAATTAATAAAGCTGGAATTAGGAGTAATTGTTAACTTTGTGATTAATATTTATAGGAACACTAGTATAAAAACTGGGAGTTATTTTAATATTTCTTAATAATTGCAGAGCAATATTGTTGTTCTATTTCTATAAATATGGCTTGAGTGTTCACATTTATGCTTAGGTAAATATCCTTAAATATATCCAACAAGTATATATTAGTCTAAGAGAGATTAATAATGCGGGTACAAAAAATTACTCTATCTATTTGAAATAGTAAGATGATTTTAAATCGCGCCATATTGGTGGCACAAAAGTGGCGCGATTAATCTGAATTGAGCCATAATCGCGCCATATTTTTACTAGAATCTATTGTTCGCTATGAGTTTAATAACTGATATTTATGAGACCTTGTGTGTTGCATCACAATCTATGTCTGTTTCAGGTTTTTTGGTAGAGCATTCCATCTCTTTATTCCTAGAAGGACTGTTCAATGTTGGTTGGGTGACTTGTTGAAGAATAAGAAAGTACAGATATTGGGTGAAGGTCGAAGTCGCTGCCAGGTTATCACTACGGAGGAAACATCAGATCCAGTAACGGATAGATCGGGTAATTTCCCGAGCTATCTCAGATCCATTTAAGTAATCCTTCTTAGCGTCACACAGTAAAAGCATTGGTACGGCGATTGCATGAAGGTGTTTTGGCAAGGTATGGCCTCCGACCTGCGCAATTTGAAAAATGGCAGGGAAAACACCGATAGTCTTTGTATTCTCGCTATTGAATGGTCGAATGACCATAAAAAATTTCCGGGTTAATTACGCCGTTATCTTAGAAAAGCTATTAATTAGTTCTTTCGTTATGTCGTCGCATCAGGGCTTAAATTTGTAAAGATGAGGATTAAAATCGATTTACGAAATAATTGTAATTGACATCGTTAAACACCCGCCAGTATTTTCATCCCACCTTGGCCTGACATCATATACGCAGGGTTATCAGTATAAATGAACTTTGGTAAAACGGGTACCGACATTACATGTAATTACCTTTATTTATCAAATAGATGAATATAGGTTGGCTACCCGCTCAAACTGTTCCTTGCGCTATGATGTCACTTTAATTCTGGCTTATGTTCAGAGGTCGGCCAAAGATTCATCTGTTTAGGTAATGAGTTTTTATACAGAATTATCCTAAAAAAACAGAAACTAGTATTTTTCTGATCTAAATTTTCGCATTATGTTCTAAAAATAGGTAAAACAGATGTTTAAGTAAGGATTTCAGATGGAAATGCCAATTTATTTTCAATACTGGGGTAAGGCGAAGCGAGTTTTAGAGGTTGATAGTGCGGATTATCATCTGCTTCCTTACCATTGTTTGGATGTTGCTGCGGTAGGAATGCAGTTACTCTCTTTAGAAAGATCGTTAACTAGAGATCTTGCTAATTTTCTAGCGTTATCTACCCAGCAGCTACAAAGCATGGTCTCTTTTATATTGGCTTTGCACGATATTGGTAAATTTGCATCTGCTTTTCAAAAATTACTTCCCGGTCTGGCGGTCGGTCTGCATCGACCAGATTGCTCTAAAGAGTCTGGCGGCCGTTATTTTTGTCATGATCGTATAGGGTTGTATTTCTGGGAAAATATCAAACCGGAGTTACTTAATAGGCTGGTTAATATTGAAGGTGTCGAGCGAAGAGAACAGCGAGAAATGTTTGATACCTTAATGGTATTCATAGATTGTGTATTAGGGCATCACGGCCAGCCCATTGATAAAACAAACTATAAAGCGATTAAACATTTTATTGAGCCTCATAATCTTAATGCTGCCACACTCTTTGCCCATCATTTGGTTGAATTATTTCAACCTGAATTTCCCATTGAAAAATTACAATCCAAAGAGTGGCGACGGCGATTGGAACAAGTGAGTTGGCAGTTTGCCGGTATTGCAATATTGGCGGATTGGATTGGTTCTGATAATCATTATTTTACCTATCAATCCGAACCTATGCCATTAGCAGATTATTGGCAACATGCGCAAGCAATGGCAAAAAAAGCGGTTATGGCGACCAATTTAGGTAAGGCGCCGGTCGTTAAGCCGTTTATTTCTATCCAGGAATATTACGGTTTTGCCGCAACACCGTTGCAACAGTGGGCCGAATCAATATCTGTAGATAGTTCTTCTCAACTATTTATTTTGGAAGATGTTACTGGGGCAGGTAAAACAGAAGCGGCGCTTGCGCTGACACATCGTTTGATGCAGGCAAAAGCCGCTGATGGTTTTTATTTTGGTTTGCCTACAATGGCGTCTTCTAATGCAATATTTAGCCGAATTGCTAAACATTATCAGCAAATGCTATCGATAGAGGATGACAGTAAACCCAATATCGTTTTAGCTCATGGTATGCGGGAGGTGAATAATCAATTTCGTGAGCCCGTTTTAGCATTAGGTTATCCAGATAGAAATTATGGTAAAACAGATATTCCTTCTTCAGCGCAGTGCAATCAATGGTTAGCTGATCCACGTAAACAGGCTCTGTTAGCGCCTGTTGGCATCGGAGCGATTGATCAGGCTTTATTGGCGATATTACCAAGGCGTTATCAATCACTGAGATTATTTGGGCTTAATCGTAAAGTGCTTATCGTTGATGAAGTCCATGCCGCTGATGAATTTATGTTTAATTTATTGGAAAATTTATTAGCGCTGCATCTTTATCAGGGTGGTTCAGCCATTTTGTTGACAGCAACATTGACCTTTAAACAGCGTCAGCGTTTAACGGATATTTGGCTGAATGCGGGTGGACTAAGTTCTCAATTATTGCAAAAAACGAATTTTCCTTTAGCGACAAAAATAAGTTTAAATGCCATATCGCCGGTTATTGAACAACCGTTATCAAGCCGAAAAGATGTTAGCCGGGAAGTTAAAGTTGATTTCTTAAATAGCTTTGGCAGTTGTGTTGAAAAGGTATTAGCCGCCATTGTACAAGGGCAATGTGTCGTTTGGATACGAAATACCGTTGATGATGTTATTGACGCTTATCAGACACTGCAAAGTTTGCTGACTGAACCTGAGCGCTGTTTATTATTTCATAGCCAGTTTATTGTTCAGCATCGAAAGGAGATTGAAAATCATGTCATGACTATTTTTGGTAAAAATAGTCAGGGTGAAATGCGGCGGGGCAAAGCATTAATCGCCACACAAATATTTCAGGAAAGTTTAGATACTGATGCCGATATCATGATTTCAGATATTTGTCCTATTGATGATCTTATTCAGCGAGCCGGGCGTTTGCATCGTCATACTCGCGATAGCGATGGTATTTATCGATGGGGTATTAAAGATTCACGCCCTGCGCCAATATTATTTGTTCACGCGCCTGAATGGCGGGAGCAACCTGGATCAGATTGGCTAAGCTATAATTTCCGTAACACGCAATGTGTTTATCGCTCGCCTGCACGTCTGTGGTTAAGCATGCGCGTGTTGAGAAAATTGGGGGCTATACGTATGCCTGCGGAAACTCGCCAATTAATTGAAGCGGTTTATGGTCATGCTTATGAGCAAGCGCCTGAAGTATTAAAACACCAAGATAATGAATTCATTAATGAGGAGCGAAGCCAGACAACTAAAGCTAAATCTTTTTGGTTACAGTGGCAATTATATGGTTATTGTGATCGCAGTGCTGATCATTGGTATGAAGATGATGCTGATATTAATGCTCGCTACAGTGATATTGAAACTGTTGAGGTGTTATTACTGAAAAAAAGTGGTGTAAGGCAACTGGTGCCTTGGATAAATTCAGGCGAATTTTCAGTGTCGCTGAGTACGATTAAATTATCCAGAAATAAATATGCAAATAAATTAGCTCCAATTCCGACAGAGTTAATACCCGCTCTCAATGCCTTGCAACAGAGATATTACCAAATTAGATATTTGCAACCTTGGTTGCCAGAGCAAGATCCGAATTTTACTTATTCTTCAACAATAGGCTTTTGTGAAAGATAAAAGCAGGAGGTGTTATGAACTTAGTTCAGGACCCGTGGTTGCCCTTTCGATTACGTGATGGTAGTGAAAAAGTGCTGTCCATTAATGCGATATGTGATCATGATGTTATGGACTTTGCTTTACCGCGAGCTGATTTTCAAGGAGCAGCTTGTCAATTTGCCATTGGTTTATTACAAACCGTTTTTGCGCCAGAAGATAAATATCAATGGCATGCTCTATATGAAGCATCGCCTGATAAAAAGGTATTACAACAAGCTTTTAATAAAGTGACGCATGCCTTCAATGTTACCGGTACAGGGCCCCTTTTTATGCAGGATTTTGATCCGCTGCAAACAGTAAAATCAACTACTGTCGCTGGATTATTAATTGAAGCGCCGGGAGCGAATGGTTTAAGACTTAATACGGATCATTTTGTTAAGCGCGGCATCGGAGACGTGATGTCTCTTGAAATGGCGGCTCTGGCGCTGTTTACCTTACAAATTAATGCGCCGTCAGGAGGAGTGGGCCATCGGGTAGGATTACGAGGCGGAGGGCCATTAACCACGTTAATAGTGCCGCAACAAACGGATACCACATTATGGCAAAAACTGTGGTTAAACGTTATTAGCCGAAGTGAATGGCATTATTCAGAACCTGATTTAACCAGTGCTCAGGTTTTTCCCTGGTTAGCGCCAACAAAAGTGAGTGTTAATGAAGGGACAGAAATTTATGCTGAGGATGTGCATCCCTTACATATGTATTGGGCAATGCCGAGACGTATACGTCTTGTGGTGGAAAAGGGTGAAGATGTTTGCAAAATTTCAGGTAAATATTCTGCATTCACTGTTTCTGAATACCGGACACAAAACTATGGCGGCAATTATTCCGGTAATTGGACTCATCCGTTAACACCCTATAAATGGGATCTGAAAAAATCGACACAACATTTATCTATTAAAGGCCAACCTGGAGGGGTGACGTATAAAATTTGGGATGCTTTGGTATTTACCAGCCATGAGAGAGGGCAGCGTTGTGCGCCGGTCGTAAGCCATTTTTACGCGTTATGTTGTCATTTTGCTGAATTGCGAAGGGCAATGCCTCGTCTGTGGGTGTTTGGCTACGATATGGATAATATGAAAGCACGTTGTTGGTATTCTGTCACTGTGCCGTTGTTTTTTGTCTTACCAGAACAGCAGGAAAAGATTCTATATCAAGTCAAAGAACTGCAAAAATTAGCAACCAATATGATTTGGCTATGCCGAAATCAAATAAAAGCGGCTTGGTTTGAAAAGCCTGCGGATGTGAAAGGCGACATTTCTTTTATTGACCTGACTTTTTGGCAACAAAGTGAATCCCTGTTTTTTTCAGTGGTGCATCAACTTATTAGTAATAGACGTTTGGAGGCGCCTTTTCTGACACCAGAGCAGGCTAAACATTGGCTTAATACCTTGCGTCGTTTCTGTAGAGATTTATTTGATGAATATGTTGCTTTATCTGAATTGGGTAATGAGCGTTCAATGGTAAAACGTATGAAAGCGCGTCAACAGCTAATCAGCGGGCTATATGGACAAAAAGCTTTAAAAGAGATCAACACATTTATTACCAATCACCATATTCACTCTGGTCAAGAGGAAATGTAATGGACAGTAAGATCGAAGTCATATTGTTGCGTTGGTGGCAAAGTATGTTTATGTCACCGAAGCAGTTAAAGGAGAAAGGTATTATTCCTGCTCCTTTTACTTATAAAGCCCAGTTAAAGCGCTGTGAAAACGTTGAGATGGCTATGTTAACTGAAGGTTTTCGGGATTTATGGTTTAGTTTGCCGGATGAAATTAGCTTATCGGATAATCCAGTGAAATTAGAATATTGGGCCACGATGGCGGCAACATTAGTTTATGTTAAAAGCAACAGTGATATTACATTGGCGGTAGCGGCGGGTAAGAAAGGAGGAGGAAATAAACCGGTTGTCAGTGAATTAAGATTTTCACAATTACAAAATGCTAAAACACCGAACGAATTACTACGTCGATTACGTCAAGTTTTACAGAAAGTTAAAGGCAATATTTCTGTTTTGGCTCTAGCGCGGGATATTGAGGAATGGTTTGCTGAATATGGACAATTACGGCCATGTAAGGCGGATAAGCGTATCAAGGTGAAGTGGGTTATGGATTATTACCGTGCAGCGAGTGGTAAATCGGTTGATTTATCGGATTTTCATTAATTGAGTTTAGGATGATTATTATGAGTCAGTTTATTCAATTACACTTATTAACTTCCTATGCGCCATCTAATCTGAATCGAGATGATTTAGGCCGGCCTAAAACAGCGAGAATGGGCGGTTTTGAACGTTTACGCGTGAGTTCTCAAAGTTTAAAACGCCACTGGCGTACCTCTGAATTATTTGAACAGGTGTTATCAGAGAATATTGGTATTCGCACCAAGCGATTTGGTATTAAGGTATTTGATGCTTTGGTCAGTGCTGGAATGAAAGAAAAATCCGCTAAAGCATTGGCTACAACGATTGCCGGCGTTTTTGGAAAAACGAAAAAAGATGCTTTAGAAATTGAACAATTGGCGCATATCAGCCCGGCAGAGCAACGATCTGTCATGTCGTTAATTGAGATGCTGGCGGAAGAAAACCGGGGGCCAACAGCCGAAGAGCTTAATTTATTAAAAACTAAGCAAGCGGCGGTGGATATTGCTTTATTTGGTCGGATGTTAGCTTCAAGTCCTGCGTTTAACGTCGAGGCCGCCTGTCAGGTAGCTCACGCTATTAGTGTGCATAGTGTGGTTATTGAAGATGATTATTTTACCGCGGTAGATGATTTAAATGATGGTAAGGAAGATACCGGGTCGGCCCATATCGGGGAATTGGGTTTTGCCGCCGCGCTGTTTTACAGTTATATCTGCATTAATAAAACGCAATTAATAAGAAATTTGGATGGCGATGAAACTCTTGCTAATAAAGCGATTAAAGCATTAACAGAAGCCGCTGTGAAAGTATCGCCTGCGGGTAAACAAAATAGTTTCGCTTCTCGTGCTTATGCCAGTTTTGCTCTCGCTGAAAAAGGCGAACAACAACCTCGTTCTTTATCTGTCGCATTTTTAAAACCTATTAATGACAGTGACCAAGGGCCATCGGCAATTAATGCATTAGAAAGCCAAATGCACAATATTGATCAGGTTTACGGTACTTGTGCCGATGCCCGCTATAAATTCAACACATTCACCGGGGAAGGAACTTTGACCGAGCTACTTGAATTTGTTGTGCAGTAATGGGGGCAGAATGAAAGCATATTTAGTCTTCCGATTATATGGCCCGATGGCAAGTTGGGGCCAACCTGCGGTTGGAGGAGAGCGGCCAACGGAATTGTATCCGGGTCGCTCGGCGATTTTGGGATTATTAGGGGCAGCGTTAGGTATTCGACGAGATAATGAGTCTGAATTAGCAAAATTACAAAAAAGTGTGTTAATTGCAATTAAACAGACAGTTCCTGGCTCTTTAATGCGTGATTATCATACGACGCAAGTGCCGACGCACAATAATAATGTGGTTCATCAGAACCGTAAAAGTGAATTAAGGTCAGATAAACTGAATACCATCCTGTCTAATCGCGATTATCGTTGTGATGGTATTTGGATCGTGGCTATTACATTAACTGAACACACTGGTTTTACGCTTGAACAATTACGGGATGCTTTGCTTAAACCCGTATTTATCTTGCATCTTGGACGTAAATCTTGCCCGCTTGCTTTACCTCTCTGCCCTAAACTCATTACGTCATCGGCATTAAAAACAGCATTGGATATCCCTTTTCCACCGCTGATTCATTCTGATAGAGAGGATAAATTATGGCTAGGCGCAAATGGTACTGTGACTTATTTTTGGGAGGGGAATAAAGATGAAATGAGCTCTTCAAATATCTTAATCAGCCATCCTTGGGATGAGCCGATTAATCGGGCGCGTTGGCAATTCCGGCAACGTACTATGTATCAACTTTCTGTCGAGGAGGGTGTTGATGTATTTGTCTAAAGTTGTGCTTCGGCAATCGAGTCAAACAGCAAATATATTAGCAAAACTGGGTGCGAATGGCGTTTATACTTCTCATCAATTGTTATGGAAATTGTTTTCGTCAGACGAAAAACGTCAATTTTTATTTCGGGAAGAGCTGGGAATAATGGGATTACCCGTATTCTATGTTTTATCTAAAACATCACCTCAAACTGAGTCGCCATTGTTTGAGGTGGAAACGAAAGCATTTTATCCTCAATTGAAGGAGGGGCAACGTTTAGCTTTCAAATTACGCGTTAATCCAACAATCTGTATTACCGATCCTTCTGGAAAACGTCAGCGTCATGATGTCTTGATGCATGCTAAGTTTCTGGCAAGGCAGCAAGGTGAAACGGAGCAGGGGAAAATAAAAGCCATGATGGATAATGCTGCCCGTAATTGGTTGTTGAATAGTCGTCGTATGCAGCAGTGGGGCATTCAGTTTGATGATTTACTGGATGTTGAAGGTTATACCCAGCATCGAAGCGTAAAAAAGCAGGGGCAGAAAATACAATTTTCCAGTGTTGATTTCCAAGGACTTTTGACGGTGACCAATGGTGAGCTATATTTGGAACAGTATGCAAAAGGCTTTGGTCGTGCTAAAGCGATGGGATGCGGATTGATGCTAATCAGATCAGTGTAATGGAAATTTATTTTTGTCGGAGCTCGTAATGCAATATTCTTTGTTGTATTGGGATATGGATGTTAAAGGTAAAGGTGGCACATTCGAGGTTGTTAAGTGTTTGTGTTACATTCCAAAAGCATGGTAAAAAGTGATATTGCTAATGAATATCATTCTGTAGAGTAGAGGGAGTAGTCGCTACTTACGGAAATATGGATAAAATAATTACCGTGTTCCTCACGTCTGTGGGGATGAACCTGAATTTTGGTACACATTTGAACCAGACAGAATATGTTCCCTGTGTTTAATGGGATAAACCGCTATAATTAATGATAGGATGTACCCTATGGATTTCAAGATGCATCGCGACGGCAAGGGAGCGAATCCCCAGGAGCATAGCGAACTATGTGACTGGGGTGAGTGAGCGCAGCCAACAAAGAGGCAACTTGAAAGATAACGGGTATGTCGTGTTAGTGGATGTTCCTGACCTCCGTTATCGGGGTGACCCAAACTCGATGTATCTTGTCAACGAGAGGATTTAAGTGTTCCCTGCATTTGCGGGGATAAACCGCGGCATGAGTGATGTTTTACCATGTTGACTAAATGTTCCCTGTACTGACGGGGATGGACCTAGCAGTGCTCCAAATAGTTGTAAAGTTAAAGATGTATTCCCTGTATTAACGGGGATAAACCGTGTGAAAATGACGCTGAAAATCGGCTTTCCTGATGCTCCCTGCCTCTATGGGGATAAACCGGACAGTAACAGTGATAAAATCGGTAGTAAGCGGTGTTCCTTGTGTTTCACGGGGGTGAACCAAACTGATACTGTTGTGTTTTAGAGGTTGGAAGCGTGTTCCCTGTTATTGACGGGGATAAACCGAACAGCTAGCGTTTTAGCTGGCAGAAGATAGACTTGTTCCCTGTTTCTACGGGGGTAAACCGCTAAATACAGAGCTATCGTCATTTGTTACAACTTGTTCCCCGTAATCTACGGGGATCAACCGTCATCCGGAAAGGTCATTGACATAAAGGCTTAGAGCTCCCTGAATTGACGGGGATAAACCAGATTCAGGTTTTAGATGATAGCTGGAGTAGAAATGCTCCCCGTTATTACGGGGAAAGGGCAATTCACTGCCATCTTGACGACAATTTTCAGGCAGATTAATAAATCTGAGGTTTGGGCATATCGATACCGGGCAGTATTCGATCAGTGATTTGGCAGAGCTTTTTTCGATATTGAGGCCAACGGTTTATCGAGCTTTGATACGTAATAGAATGGCTTCGGATAACTAATGGAAATTTGTAATGAAAAAGAAGCAACTAAGAAAATTTCAGAAAGAACTTGATACATTGGGGCTAATTGAAAAAGATCCAGATGTGGTCGGTTATGTGCTGTTTAACACGCGTAATCGCCGATTTGTGATACTGGATGAACACGAATTTGGGAGGGTGGCTTACGCCGACGATATTGAAGAAGTCTGTTTAGCAATATCACGATTTGCTGCATTAATGGATATTGATTTTTTGCCAGAGCCAGACAAATTCGATATTGCCGTTCTCCCTGTTATTGATAACCCTTTATTTGGATTAATGTTAAAAAATAGATTAAAATTAATATAACAAAAGGACCATTAAATAACCCTGTATTCATCATCATCGGTAAATAGCCCTGCATCACGCTCAAATTCATTGAAAGCGTGGATACCGGCTTTGTTTTCAGCTTTCCATTGCTGTCTTCTTTTCTTACGAACAACATCGGACAACATTTTGTCTAGTGTCGCTGGTAAGTTGATCCCTAAATCACGGGCTTGATCTACCAATTCAGCGGTTAAATAAACATTTGTACCACGTTTACCGGATCGTTTTCGTTCTACGGTTGAGACGTATTGTATTTTCATCAGACACCTCATCTATGCGTATAAAATATGCACATAAGTCTATGACAGATAGTGAGCATCATCAAGGGATTCTAAGCCGAAACCGCCGAAATTTCTGACTCCTAAATTATCCCTCTCAACTCCAGCAATCGAGAGTAGTTATGATGGAATGTGTGATATGGAGATAAACCAGATTCAGGTTTTAGATGATAGCTGGAGTAGAAATGCTCCCCGTTATTACGGGGAAATGATGATGGTGTTGTTGAGGGATAACTGCAATATTGTATTGTGGTTTCTCTTTCAACGTTCGATAAACCTTTGGGAAGGGGAGTTATGTCAAAGAAATTGGTCCCAGAAAAGCACATTTGGTAGGAAAAATTTTTACCTATGTATAAAGTGATATAATTTCAATCTACGAAGAAATTGGCAATAAGGACATCTTGAAATCCATTGGGTATAAATACAATATAATTTATGATGAAAATGTTTTAGTATTTTTATTGTTTAATACTATAAGTAAACTAAGTAATGCAATAGATGCAATAGCAGATGGAATGAATAAAGTCATAAGTATCCCTCGATAGCCTAATCCTAGTTGCATTAGCCATGCTCCAAACATCGCACCTAATATCCCTCCTGCACGACCAATTCCAAGCATCCATGATACACCTGTCGCTCTGGAGGTTGTAGGGTAATGAAGTGTAGCTATTGTTCCCATAGATGCTTGCGCACTATTCATTGTCGTTCCGGCTAAGAGGATTAATATTCCTAAACTGATTATATTATCCACATACCCTATAGAGAAGAGCAAAATACCAGTCATAAGATAGTTAAATGATACTGTCTTATGAGGAGATAACTTATCCATGATAATTCCTGATATTATCGTCCCAATTCCACCACCTAAAGGAAATAAAGCAGTTAAAATAGTTGCATAACTTAATTCAAAACCGGAGTCTTTGATAAGTGTAGGCATCCAATTTGTGACAACATAGAATATTAATAATCCCATAAAATATGCGTTCCAAAGAAGCAAGGTTGATGATAAATATTCATGGGATAAAATTTCATTAATAGGTTTTATTTTTTGTTTTTCGATAAGATTTAATTTTGAGAAATCTATTTTATTATAATTTTCACCAGCTATTTTTTTGCAAATTTTATTTATTTTTTCTTCTGATTTGTTTTTATTAATCAAAAATAAAACTGATTCTGGAAGAATGAAAATAAGTGGGACAACTAAAAGTATAGGGATAATTCCGCCAATAACTAGCATACTCTCCCAACCAAAATTGGGAATCATGAAGGAACCAATAATACCTCCCATAGCTGCTCCAAAGGGAAACCCACAAAATACAGAGTTAACCATAAGTGACTTTCTATTTTCTGGCGCGTATTCAGAAATCAATGTCAAGGCATTAGACATAGCAGCTCCAATACCTATTCCGGTTAATAAACGCCAGAATGATAATTGGTAGACAGTTGTAGAAAATATCGTTGCAATACTACAAATTCCAAGCATGAAAACAGAAATTACAATAACAGGTTTACGCCCTAGTTTGTCTGATATAGGACCTGATGTTATGGCTCCCACAGATAAACCAACCAATGCTGAACTCATCGCAATTCCAAGGTCTGTTTTTGAAGTCCCCCAACTATCAACAATAGCAGGAGAAATATAACCGATCAGCGCAGTATCGAAACCATCTAAAATAAGAATGCTTAAACACAAAAGTAATATTTTTATGTGCAAAGATGATATCTTTGCACATCTAATTGTATCTTGGACACTCAACTTTATTGTAGAATTCATTTTATTAACCAATACATCAGGTGAAAAGTAAAAAGGGACTTTAAGCATCCCTTTGTTAAGTTAGGACTAACTTTCAATCTCGAATTGACGTTTAGCACGGCGTGAATCGTTATGGTTATATGCTGGTACTTTAAATTTACGCAATTGTTCAGCACTTGCAGGTTCCGACTCACTAATTGGTTGATCGCCTGCGATAGTCACCCGCTCCATATATCGGTGATTTGGATAGTAATCATGAACAGCAGCATGCTGTACAGAGCGATTATCCCACATGACTAACATGTTTGGTTTCCAATGGTGCCTATATTGATATTCAAGTACTGATGTTGTATTAAATAATTGTGTCAGTAGCGCATCACTATCTCGTTGATCCATATTTCTGATATAACGAGTGTAATTTTGGTTAACAAATAGGGTTTTCTTTTTCGTTTTTGGATGAATTCGAACAACTGGATGGGCGATTGGAGGATATTCCAACTCTTTCTTTTGCAATAGTTTTTTACCTTCTTCTGTGTCTGGAAAAAGATATTTATACGATGAAAAATCATGTATAGCTTCCAACCCTCGGATGAAATCTTGAGTTTTTATTGAAAGAAAATCATAAGCAGTTGTCATACTGCTAAAACAAGTATCGCCGCCTATTTCAGGAACAATTCTTGAATAGAGCATTGTAGCCATAGGGGGGCAAAGTTTATATGTTTCATCTGAATGCCAGCGATCTGTTAATACAGGAGGATTACCATCCTTATAATCAAATACTATTAATTCTGGATTTTTTTCACTGTTCTCTGCAAAAGGGTGTACAGTTAACTGGCCAAAATATCTCCCTATACGCATTAAATCTTCTGATGTGAGATCTTGATCCGGAAATACCAATACTTCATGTTCTTCAAGATCTGATTCAATGGTTTTTATTATATCTTTATTTAATGGCTCATTTAGTTTGATATCACGTATTTCTGCACAAAAGTATGGAGTTAATTTACGTATGGTATATTTAATTCTATCACTCATTTTATTTTATCTCCAAAATTATCACTTACAGGTTTTAAATTTTATTTTTTATAACTTTGTTTATTATTGGTCTTTTTATTGCTGAAATAAACAAGATGATTGAACATATCATCATAGGAAGAAATACATAACTTGGATTTCCTGAAATATCCCATGATAAACCACTAATGACTGGTGTTATAACCGCACAAGTATAACCAATTGTTAACATTAGTGAAGTAGATCTATGTACCTCATGTGGCTCGCTAATCATACTAGGTAGTCCTAACATGAGTATTAAAACGATAGCAGAAAAAAAGCCGATGAATGCTGAACTGATAATTATATATTCAGTACCAAAGTACATAATGCTGCTAAAAGATGCAATTAATCCTATTCCTGATATCAAATATGGATATCGTAGTTTTGCTACGGTGGAACTTGTTATCATAAGAATAATAGAGGCCGGGATTTGTCCTAAATTTAAAGCAACCAAAGAAATAGATGTTAAATCCTCAAAATTAGCTTCATGTAAGTAACGTGGAATAAAAAAATTGGTTGCAAAATATGCTGCATTTACACATCCCATCATTAATCCTAACTTCCATAATATAATGTTATTCCATTCTGGAGCCCACTTTATATTTTTATTTATCGATATTGTTTCATGTTTATTTTTAGGTGCTAATTGGTATATGAAAATTGCAATTATTAATGTTATCGCAGCCCAAAAAACATATGTAAGTCGCCAAGATCCTAACATGGGTAATAAAATAGATTTTGTCACTGCAACAGGAATAACTTCTCCTCCAAGAAGAAGGCCATTAACATAAATAGCCGTTGCAATCACAATATGTTTTGGAAACCAATCCTTCACAATGGAAGGTAATGCAGGTTGCATAAAAGCAACCCCCAACCCTGTTATCATTGTCGCCGTATACATGATAATTATATCATTTGCTGCTCCACGGAATGCAGAACCTAAACTGGTAATCAGCAAACCAATGATAAGAGTCTTTATTGCGCTCGTTCTTGCAATTAATAGAGAACCGAGAATTGCGGTACCTGAAAATAAGACTGCTGGCAATCCAGAAATAATCCCAACTTGAGTTTCAGTTAGATTTAGATCGTGATGGATGTCAGAAATGATTGGTGGAGTCGCCAATATTGTCAAACGCGTTCCTGCGCCAGCTAGCCATAATAAAAATAGCTTTATAAAAGATTTTATTGACCAAAAACTATATATTTCACTGTACGTTGCATTCATTGTCTCATCTCTATTAATTAAATATACCTGTCATCTTTCAAGTTGCCTCTTTGTTGGCTGCGCTCGCTCACCCCAGTCACATAGTTATCTATGCTCCCGGGGATTCGTTCCCTTGCCGTCGCGATGCATCTTGAAATCCATAGGGTATATATTTACTATCTTATTGTTTCTAGATAACTTCTATTTTGCGAAACGATGCAATTTCATCATTATCAAAACCAAGGAAATTTTTTAATAAATTTTCTGTATGTTGCCCATGTTCTGGGGCAGGATTGCGTACTGTATCAAAGTCAGAAAAGGCGCTTAGATGCATAGGTTGACCTACCAGAGTCAAATCACCTAATAATGGGTGTTTAATAGAACATTTCATCTTCAAATACTGAATTTGCGGATCGGACATAGCTTGTGCTACATCATAGATGTAACCACTTGGTATCCCATTATCGTTTAGAATTTGTATTAGCTGTTGACTCTCGAATTTCCGTGTTACAGCTTGAATTTCATCCATAAGCTGCTTTCTGTTTTTTGAACGATTATGGATATCTGAATATTGAGGATTCAAATAAACTTCCTCTATATCAAGTAGATGACATAACTTTTGGAATTTTTCATCTTCTGCGGCAGCGATATTTATTTCGCTATCCTTAGTTCTTACGACACCAGTGGGCATTAATGTCGGATGGTCATTACCCATAAGCTCCGGTGTTTTGCCATCGGCAAGCCATCGAGCGACTTGGAAGTCCATGATAGCTAAAGTTGATTCAAGAAGTGAAGTATATACCCACTGTCCTTCACCTGTTTTTTCTCGATGATATAGTGCCAGTAAAACTGCCTGAGCTAGATTCATGCCTGAGCTAATATCAGCAATAGCAACACCAGTCCTGAGTGCGCCGCTTTCTTGAGTACCTGTCACAGACATAAGTCCTGACATGCCTTGTACTATTTGATCAACAGCTGGTCGAGAACTATAAGGGCCATTTTGCCCAAAGCCGCTAATGCTGCCGCATATAATACGAGGATTAATTTTTTTCAAAGATTCATAATCGACACCTAAACGAAACTTAACTTCAGGTCTAAAATTTTCAAGCACTATATCAGCCTTACGAACCAAACGCTGGAGAATCCCTTGTCCTTGCTTTGTTTTCAAATTAACTGATAAACTTTTTTTATTTCTATGAAGGTTTTGGTAATCAAAACCTTTACGAGTACCCCCCATACTGTCACCTTTATCGGTAGGTTCCTCAATCTTGATAATTTCGGCTCCCCAGTCACCCAGTAGTCGTGATGTGACTGGGCCAGCTCTATGCCGCGTTAAATCAACAACAACTATTCCTGATAATGGTAAAGCCGTCATTCCGCACCTCATTATTGTGATTTAAATCTCAATTAATATAATTAAATTTAATAATTTTAATGTGCTTTATAGTAAATACCAACTGTTAATCTGATATTTCCCTTTTCAGGATCATAATTTCTCAAAGAAGCCTAAAAACCAAAAATGGTCGTGTTCATGTCTACATCTCTCGGAGAAATGAATTCCCAAAATTGACGCGAAATGTAGGGTAAAAAAATTCATTCTCATTCAATTACATAAAGTGCAACTTAGATCGGATACACAATTGAATCTGTAATAATATCTGCTGTGCAAATACAGAGACGTTCTTTAAATAAAGCAGCGCCACTTTTGTATTCGATAATATCCTTAGTTATACCACTTATTAGTAACCTATTTTCTTGACCACATATGCTTTCATGAATTGTAAATATTGTTGTTGTATTGACTAATATTTTCTCTCCGCAGTGTTCGAGATTTGTCAATAATATATTAGATGTTATCCTTTGTTGTACTCTGTCTCTAAAGTAAATTGACCCAGATAAAGCGGATGCGCGATCTATGAGCATTTTCTTTCCTTCACAAAAAACAAAGCATAGATCCCATCCATTATCTATATTCTGTTTTGAAGTAATTCGATATATACAATCATCTGTAAAATATGATGGCCAGTTATCTAATATTTTTGAGTCTAAATTTTTGTTGTATAAGCTATACAAGTTATTGATAGTAAGCCAAATTTTATAATTATCCAAGATTCATCACTCCTCGGTAATATTTATAAAATCCACGGATAGCCGCTTCTGTCATCATGTGGTCTTCACTTGACTCACCAACACTAGCTTCTAAAATGATTTCGGAGTCTGGCATGCTTTTAGCGCCTTCTTGGGTTACAGCCAAAATCTCGTTATCATCTATGGTAACCAATCCTGAAGGACCAAGTAGGTTTGCCTGAAATAATCTCCGTTTCGTCAACTCCTCAGATTCATTTTCATAGCCAAAAAAAGTCCAAATTTTAATACAACGATCTGTACCATCAGGGATAACATGACGCATAGCTAAGCAATTAAGTTGTTGCAGCAGGATGAGATTTGGAAAAACAGTCATAATTGCGCCTGTACCGTGGTCATATTCACGTTGATGTTCGATGATTCTCGGATCTAAAAGTGATAGCTCTGCTTTTGTCTCTGCATTTTTTTTAATTTCAGCTTTGGTGAAAGTTGCTGTTGACACTAATACACTGCTTTTACCAGAAGAACAAACTTTTACACTAGTTTTTTGATCTGAACGCCAAATCCCGAAATTTTTAAAAAATGAATGCAGAAGTGCTGCATGAAATGGATCTTTTACATTTTCAATTTGAAGTTTCCAATTACAGTTAACTCTATGCTGCATTCTCCCAACAACTTTTAGTTTTCTGCCATCACAAACACGATCAAAGTATGAAAGCATGACAGGATCTAAATATGTTTCAAATGGTTCAATATCATATGAAAAACTAGCAAATACAGCACCATGTCTTTCAGTCACATTAAGAGCTTGCAAACCATGTTCTTCAGGATGGAAAAATTCAGACATTCCACCTTTTCCATTAATACCTTTTCTAAAAGGCATCCCAACTAAATTACCCTCTAAACTAAATGCCCATTCATGATAAGGACATACAAGTAGCTTAGTATTACCCTGAGGGTTATGGCAAATCTTTGCTCCTCTGTGGGGACAGCGGTTTACAAATACACGTAATATTCCTTTTCTATCACGGATTAAAATGACAGGAACATTTCCCACAAATGTTTGTATATAGTCACCAAGATTTTCAACTTCTGAAGAAAGCCCAACATAATTCCATGAGTTTCCCAGAAAAATATTTTTAATTTCTTGTTCATATATCTGGTTGCATGTATAAATTTTGGAGGGCACCCTTCGGGTGCCTTCTTTAGCCCATTGAAGATTCATTAACCAACTCCTGGGATTCGTCTCCTGTTGCACTACTTTCGTATACTGTTAAATCAGCGATACGTGACATGACTGTCATTAACATAGCCCAGCCTTTATTTTGGATCTCAAATAAAGGCTTTCCATCTTCAATATTGTAGTTAGATATGAATTCATAGCCCATACGTACATGTTCATCATCTAGAATACTATGGACGTCAAAGTGGGCTTTAGGAGTAGTATCATCCATTACAGGTTTAATATGTTTGTAGAAGAAAGTAGCTGAGGCTTCAACCACCAAATGAACTAAAACAACTTTTTCTAATTCAGTTGCTGTTATCATTTTATAAGCGAACCATGAGCTTGCTGCTTCAAGAACGGGATCAAATACAGGTTCAAAATCTATACGGTTATTTTTGATATCACGATTATGTCCGAGTTCTTCTTCTAGATGGGACATTGTAAGTTCTTCGAAAGCATCGTTGTGTAATGTTGCGGCACGAGTTAACACCATTTTCTGAAAATGGTCAGACCAAACTTGGAAACAATCGAGAAATCTTTTCTTTGCTTGTGTTTTTTTTAATAGTCCACGATTTACTAAGGCAAAAAGTTTATGTTTATCGAAACGTTCCATATAAGTCTCATTACGAAAAAATAATTGTTCCGCAATTGTAGTACCCAAATTTTTATTAACTTGCTCAGCAAGGAAAGTTGCCCAAGGGTCAGTAAAATCCTCGTAAAGGCCACGAGAATCGAATTGAATGGATAACCCCCAGAAACCATCTGGATAACCACCTTTGAAACCGTGGAGATGACCAGGCGGAACTAAAAGCGCATCACCTGCTTCCATAGCTGTTTGTATATCTCCTGTTGATTCAGCAGAACCTTCACAGAGCAAAATCATTGATTCTACTGGATGAATATGTGGTTCTAATTCTTCACCTGCTTCAAGACGAACCCATGCCATAGATATACGGTTATCATCTGGTAAAAAATCGATCAATTGGTTATTTTTCATGAAATCTTTTACGTGTCCTAGCCAATGTTCCACACCATTCACTTCAATAGTGCGAATCGATGGAATATGATCTCGTTTTACTAATGTGACTTTAGATAGTTTTTTCATTTTTCATTCTCTATAATTGTTAAGGTGAGAGCATGAATGCTTGTTTATTATCCAAAAATTAGGTTCACATTTTTATAAAAAACTTAGTTTAAAAATATCTCAGAATAAAATTTCATTTCAAAAAATAGATGATCATTATATTTTCACTACTTTATTTTAATTATATTTCACTATAATTTAGGTGCTAATTCCCCCCCGCCTTGTGATAACGGTTTTTTATATTTTTAACGCCAAAATTAAGAGTAGTTAAATAAATTTAAATTGCTAACAATTTTATTGTAATAAATATTTATTTTTTGACATTACTCACATTTTTAATTAAATAAAAATTAATTATTTGTTTTTCATAATCTTATTTTTACCACTATTTTTTATGTTTCTTACTATTAACTTTGAATTGTGGTTTATGTAATTTACTTTATAAATCAATCATACACTGAACCTTAAGCATTAAGACTCTCGGAAATACCCTCCAACGTATTGTCTTCTTGGATTCTGTTGTGATGAAAACGATTCCAAAAAGGCATCAACATAATTAACCTGAATTCTGCTTAAGCCGTCATTGAAAAATCTTCTTCTGAGTAGAAAACTTTCAGTGATGGCTTCTTCAATTTAAAGCTGTAAGCAATCAATCCATCTAAAACGCACAACAGAAAGCCTTTTATACTTCGGTGGCGGGAATGCGCTATTTGAGAAATAGTTTTTAATTGCCCATTAATCGTTTCAATGATAAAACGCTTTGATAACATTATTTTATCCCACTCAGCTTGCAGGTGAGCTTTCATATTTCGGCGCTTTTGGGTGATGAAAGCGAACCCCGCTTTAGCTAAGTCGTCAGCCAATTCCTGACTGAGATAACCTTTATCGCCGTACAGAGAACCCGTTAATTCTGTTGTTAATTCGCGAACAGGTTCCCGATCATCTACATTACCGGCAGTGACTTTAAGCGCCAAAATTTCCCCCTGATGATTGACAACCAAGTGTAATTTGAAACCGTAAAACCATATATGGACGCCCCGATTATGCAAGCACTAAATTGATACGGTTTGCGACCATATATCTGACGATCATAAATAAAGGTCTGAAGGCCGATAAGGAGCAGGTGCGCCAATATCCATCATGGTTATGCAGGGAAAAATCTGCAAAAAAGAAGCCGAATGTACGGGCGCAGTCATGACCTCAACCAGAGACATTTCTTTTGCCCATACGTGGGAGCCCATGTCCGAATACAGAGCTGCAACTACTCGTCGATGTCAGAACAACAAAAGCCTTGTAAACTGAGATGCATTCATACAGGGGAGGATATCAACTCTCAGCTTTCAATAAACCCTTGGGAAGGGGAGTCATCAGTCAGTGTTTGTAAATAATCTACACAGGTAAGCTTGCTAATATTATCCCCGTTTGCTAAACGGTATTTTAACCAATTGATAATTCCTTCCATTAACTGTCCCTCTGGATTATCCAGTTTATAAGCTAATTCTCCGTGGTTTTCCCAGCAATTATAATTGATGGCAGATGCCATCCCTTGCAGGGCGCAATCAGAATGATGCCAGGCGTCTAATAAATGACTGCCCAGGATAAAGGGCAATTCACTGCCGCCTTGACCACAATTTTCCGGCCGATAATAAATCTGCGGTTCGGGCATATCGATCATCAACTCACTCACCGGAGTCAAAAATGCTGACCAATCGCTGGCTATCATTGCCGGTAATAATTGACTGAGGATACGCGGGTCCATACTGCGAAAAATCACCGGTTTCTCTTGTAAAATTACCTGCTGGCGTGAACGCCAATGATTAAGCTGTTGTATCCATGATTTATCACTGCGGTAAGCCCAACCCCAACTGTTATCGCTTAGGGCATGGTTATCAAGCAGATAAGCGATCGTTGACAGACAGCCTGATTTGGGCTGAACCAGCCAGGGACTTTGCGCCAGCATGTGATCCATCGGGGTATTGCTGTATAGCGGAAAAGCCTGCTCTACCCAGTCGTTGCTATAAAAGAGCGCCACCGGATCAGGTTCCGCGAGCGAATTGAGCATAAAGAAAACCGATGGTTTATTAGGGATATTCAGCCACTGTTGCCAATTTATTGATGTATTCATTTGTCCTCCGGATTATTAATAACCCAATTTTCTTCTTGTTGAGCCAGCACAGCACAAAACGGTTTGGCAGGAAATTTAACACCGGGCAGAGGCGCAACCCCTTCCGGCAGTTGCAGAGACAACCCACGGCCAGTACCGGCAGAACCTTGCCCGACTGATAAATTTGGCGAGGTCAGAATACCGCCGGGAGTTATCCGGATAAAATGACCGCCAGCTTGCAAAGTGATTTCCGATGCCGCCTCCAACACAATCTTCCCACCGCTTTTTAGATGCGTTTCCTGACCGCTTTCAGCGACTAATGCATCCCCGGTCTGTAAATGTTGACTACCTGAGATACGGTGTGAAACATCTCCATCAGTGCTGTACTTCCCCGATCCTCTGATATGCTGATGATCATCCACTGAAATTTCACTATAGCGGTTATTATCGATTCGCTGCTTATGGTCGTGTTTAATATGCCAGTAAGCATCATGCTGAATATGGGCGGTCAGATCTTTCTGCCCGTGCAGGTAAATCTCTTCCTGATCTTTTGCATCTTCAAAGCGCAACTCGTTAAAACCTTCCCCTTTGTGAGTCTGGGTCTTGAAGGTGGTTCGGGTCTTTTCGGCGGGTAAATCTAGCGGCGGCCGGTTTAATCTGTTATAGGTGCAACCCGTCACAATCGGGCGATCAATATCGCCGTTCAGGTAGGAGACAATCACCTCCTGACCGATACGGGGGATAGCCATAAAACCGTAACCACTGCCATTCCAACCCTGAGTGAACCGTACCCAACAGGCGGCATTTTCGTTGGCTTTATCATAACGATCCCAGTGAAAATGAATGCGGATACAACCCTCTTCATTGACATAAATCTCTTCTCCTTCCGGGCCGACCACAGTCGCCACTTCATCGCCATCCGCCAGCGGTTTGTAACGATATAGCGCTCGCCAATCTCTATAGCCCGAAATAAAACTGAATTCGTTATGCAGATAAGTGCCTGACTCTCCGCTATTTTCTTGCCATGCCTGCGGGCACTTGCCGTGATGACGAATAGACACGATTTGCCAGCGGGTATTCATGGTATCAACCGGGTGTTCGCTGAGGTCAAAGATTTTACCGGGCATCAGTTTAAAACAGTTGCTTTGCCCGCTACCGGCCTGACGTTGATTCTGGACGGCCTGCTGCTGACGCTGGACGAAGGGTTTTGCCTCCGCGTCTTTCTGAAAGCGGCCGTAGCTTTCAAAGAGCGCAAACAGGGTCTCCTGCCCTTCGACACGGGCATCGATATTGGCCCGGTGTGTCAGGCGGTAAGCGGGATTTTGGGGATTGTAGTCCTTATAAATAATTCGCATCGGGGTTGTGGAGACGCCCAGACGCACCTGATTCATCACGTTCATTTCTGTGGCCGTCTCTATCTGCGGGTTGTAGATCAGCGGCAGATTGGCCGTCATCCCTAAATGGCTGTCGCTGAAAAACAGCTTGTCGTCTTCAAACCAGAAATTCAGCCCTTCTTCGGCCACTAACCGGACAAAAAAGTCATAATCGGATTCCCGTTTCTGCGTCACATATTCGCGCGTGTAATGAAATTCATCCAATTGGCAATCGAACAGGATGCAATGTTTTTTCAGCAAACTGTTGAGAATTTCCGGCACGCTTTGCTGATGATAAATCCGGCTGTCCTGATTCAGGTTCATCCGCCAGAGAGTAGGCCGGACGGTAAGGTAATAAATGGTGCGGTGAGCGTGAGTGTCGCCTAATACAGCCTGTGAAATAATGCCGCTCACTTGGCGTTGCTCAACGTCGTTGAAGACCACCCGGAATTTCACCGATTGTAATAACAGTGATTCCAGATCAATATCGGCCCGTTTACTGACCAGCGTTAAGGATAGGGTAAATAATTCGGATAATTCCTCCTGTAGTGAAAATTCAGCGACCGCAAAAGTTTTCTCCGGTAAATCGATAATATGACAAAGAAAGTGTAATCCATCGTTCATATGGACTCCTTATTTATGGTGTTGGTGTTTAAGAAATTAGTAGATATAGCCTTGTTAATCTGATTAGAAATAAAATAAATAAGCTACGCTGATAGCGTTATTTCATGTTTCCATACATGAATCGAAAATCGACTTCTTGAGTGCCGTTATCAATCTTGCCGCCCGGATATTCAACCCACTCGCCGCCTTTCTTATTAGTCACCGTGACTTTCGCCATTTTGGTTTCATCCAGTTTAGGCTTAAAAATAATTTTCCATTTAGCTCCTGAAGTTAATGTGAGTCGAAAAGGACGCATTTTTAATACTTCACCTTGTAAGAATATTCTGTTTGGTCGACCTTCAACGACTTTCAAAACAGGGTAAATAACCGGGCTAAAATCAATCGTATTCGATGCGGGCATTTCGCTAATATTCGTCTGGACTGCATCATTGATAAATGCGATTAAACCGGTTGCCGAATACGGAATAGCATCTTTCACCAGATGGCGGACATCGGTATAACTCACCGACACAAAGGCCCGATTAATTTTCCATTTACACCGGCCGCCGCCATTAAAAGGTAGCTTTGTCTGAAAATAACCGGTTTGTGGATCAGTCGTCACTTTCAGACGAAGTCCGTTGTAGGTCGGTACCTTAAAAGGAGACATATTGGAATCGAAACGATATTCAAGGCAATCTTTTGAGATATACTCTGCGGACACATGCGGCTGTGTGTATTTAGGTGCCACTCCTTCTACGGTGAGCCACTGATTTTCTTTGGGCGGAGAAAGCGGCTCATTTGGGTCAGCACAGCCTGATATTAAAATCACGGATAAGACAGATAAGTATTTCTTGATATTTATCATGGTAACTGTTCCTCAATTCCTACAGCATTATCTATATAGCGTGTTAAGGCTAGATTGCTTTTGAAATTGCAATTTACTTATTTTATGTATCGGAAGTCGACTTGTTGAGTATCGGTTTTAATAAGCCCATCAGGATATTCAACCCACTCGCCTTTTCCATGAGTAATGGTGATTTTTGGTATTTTGGTTTCATCCAGCTTAGGCTTAAAGATAATTTTCCATTCAGCTCCCGGAGTTAATTTTAATTGGAAGAAACGCGTACCTACTTCACCTCGTAAGAATAAGCGTTTCGGAAACCCTTCAACTATTTCCAGAATAGGGTAAATAACCGGTCTAAAATCTAGGGTATTCAATACCGTATTTTCGCTGAGACTTGTTTGGGTTGCATCGTTGATAAAAGCGGTTAAACCTGTTCCATTGCCTCCCTCATTAACAACATCCTTCATCAGATGGCTGACGTCAGTATAGCGCACAGACACAAAAGCTCGATCAATCTTCCACTTACATCGGCCACCGCCATTAAAAGGTAATTTCGCTTGAAAGTAACCAGTCTTAGGATCAGCCTTTACATTCTCCAAGCGTAATCCGTTATAAGTCGGTACCTTAAAAGGCGACATATTGGAATCGAAACGATATTTAAGGCAATCTTTTGATATATACACAGCGGACACATATGGTTCGGTATATTTTGGTACTACCCCTTCTACTGTGATCCACTGATTCTCTTTGGGCGGAGAAAGCGGCTCATTAGGATCAGCACAGCCTGATATTAAAATCACTGATAAGACCGATAAGTATTGTTTAATATTTATCATGGTAAATTTTCCTCAATTCCTACAGCATTATCTGCATAGTGTGTTAAGGCCAACGGTCCCTGTTGGTCTTGTTGAGTGCAAATTAGCGTTTGTTTTAGTTGATGGTCCATTTGTAAAAATAATGCATCGCGTTGCCGAATATCAGCAACAATATCGGTCCTTTCATTCAACGTTTTTTCAAATAATTGTTCCTGATCCTGGAAAAAATGGTATCTATCCGGTGCAATCAGTTCTGCCAGTCGTGCGCCAATGTAACAGGCATATTTCCTTGAACGATGCTCAGGGAAGCCTAAGGCATCTTTTTCGGTCGGATTCTCATTCAGCGGAAACCATTTGGCTTTATCCGCATCACTTATCCGTTTAAAAAATCCTTTCTGAATCTCCCCGGCATTCTTTAGATTGTGTTCCGTTTCATGGCTTAATGACGGAATTAAATATAATTTCGTTTTGGTAGGTAAGGTGGTTCTGAGCCGTATATGGTTGCTTGGATTACGCTCTTCCTGCCATTCAATAACCAGATTGATTTTACAAAAGTGCACTATTTTCCCGTGATGCAGGAAAATTTCACCGCTTTTGGTAACATCCAACAATTCAACAGGGCTGAATAGATAGCCGAGCGGTCCCCAACAATCATATAGCCAGTTATCCAGATTTTTTTCCGGTGGTAATGAAGGGATTGGGTCATCTTCATTCACATGGCGGTAATGGGTGATATCTGCCAGTTCCCGTACTGCACTGGCAGTTAACACCCGAGGCATTCCATAGCTGTAAAAACACGGATCATATTCTTTCAGTTGTGCGCAATGTAGTAATGCAAGTGCTCCTCCTAAGCTATGACCGCAAACAAACAACCTTTTGTTGTTAGCTAAATTAATGATATCGCTAAATACGTCTTGAGCTTTATCACTGGGAACTCTTAACTTGCTAACTAGGTTAAATGCTTCCCAAAAACCTTTATGCACCTTACCACTATGGATAAACCCATTGCACAGTGCTTTTTCATCGCAACCTAGCACCAAAGGCTGGTACGTAGCATCGGTCAAGACATCTTCCTTGCTGGCTGTCCCTCGCCAACTGACAATCACATCATTTTTACTGGCTACATAAAATAGTTGGGTGTCACCTTGTACCCCATCAATGTTTGATGAATCAATAAATTCCACCCGCGTATAACGTTCACTAAACGGAACATCGTAAACTACAGGCGTTGCCGATAATGTTTCCACTTTATAGGGAAACGTTGAAACATCCACCATTTGCCGGTTAAAAAAATGTTTAACCGAACCTTCAATATCAACATCCTCATCGGCATAGGCCAGCACGCTCATCAAGCACTGGTTATAAGCATTCACAATGGAATACTCTTTTTGATGATGTAGTAGCAAAACCCAAGCCCGGAAAGGGCATACTTCCAGAACATACCGTCGATTCATCGGATAGACCTCATAGCCTTGTGGTTCCGGGTCCGGGAAATGATAAGGGGGTGGAATGTCTTTAGGATCTTTCCAATCCTTAATCTCCGGCAACCCATCACTAATTTGCCCGATGGTCACATAGCGATATTGATAGCCTTCGGCTTCCGCTTTTGGCTTCACCACCGAAGCCTCTTCACCGCGTATTTCCCGCAACGGACGCTGTTCCATTTCGTCGGCCAGTGGTTGGGCGCCGATATACAGGGTTACCGGATGGGGAGGCATATCTTCTTCCCTTAATAAACCATTGCCATCGGTAACGCCTTTACGTCCTAGCCGAGGATTTCCTCGGATTTTCAAACGATAAGGCATATTGACTAAGGGTTTCCCCTGTTCATCCACCAACTGAAATTCCAACCAGTTTTTCAGCATGTCTTTACAATCAAGACAATCGAGTGGGCTTAATTTGCTCATTGATACTATCTCCTTGCGATTAACGTTAGATATAAGGACGCAATCCGAACATCATGTGGTGAAAATCCCACAGGATTTCTCCCGTCTGACCATCAATAACTTTCATCATCACAAAAGCGCCCATGCTGATGAAAAGCGTCATCAGGCGTGTCACCACCAGACTGAACTGATGCATCTCCCCCTGATTGGCATAACAATCCGGGTTCAATGTCAGGACGAGTTGATGGCCCCGCACTGGAACCCCTTTGTCGAGGCGATCTATTGGGATGTTATCCAGCCGAATGATCCCGTCGATATGTTCCTGAATACGTTTGCTTAATGACCGATCGGAAGAGAAATCGAATAGCTTGATCAGGTCTTTTAACGAGTGGGTTTGAAAAGCCATCCAGGGTGATACGGAAAGGAAAGAGATGAGTGACCAGGCCGATCTACCTGTCTGATCCTCCGTCATTGTTGAGTGACAGGCAGCGGAAACTGGGGTGATATTGCTCACCTTCAGCCCCGAGGCATATTCTCCCGGTAGATTAATCTCGCCGATACCCAGGTTAGAGGCCCGGGTCTGATAACCGGTAAATTGACAAAAAATGGATTGTGGCGGCAGGTTATTCGCTGGTTCGCCATGACAGTCAAAGAAGTGGAGATGTTGCAGATTATTCTGCGACATATCGCATTCCGTCTTAAGCTGATAATAGTAAAGAAACTCAGCCTCCGGCAGAAAATGAGCGGTTAGGGAGAATTTCTCAATCGGCAGATAGCGGTATGGCTGCCCTCGCTCTAGCTTCGGTTCAGTGGATGTGTAAACGTGGTTCAGCTTGAACAGTTGCTTTGTCGAATCCAATGGGATTTGATAATGGTTGGCTTCACTGTTTACCGAGATATTCGCACTCATCGGCTCCAGATGTCTTACCGGCACGCAGTCCAACAGAAAGGTTTGGGAAATATCGTTTAGCATCAGATGACCATCAAACCGAAAAATCAGCTCGAATGTTCGGTCTGTGTTCAACGTCACCAATGGACAATCATTCTTGATATCAATCGTCACAAAATCATGCACATGGGGCAGATAATAGTACTCTGCCATCAGTTGCAAGATAGAGTATGGCGTGGTTTTCATTGTGGGAAGGATGGCAACCTGCCGCTCGGTTCCCCACAATGCCGGGACTGGGTAACAGCGATCGAGCGTGATGGTTTTGTCCTGCGTCCGTAACAAGACATCACACAGATTAAAGTCAAGCCATAAGGCTAATTCAGCGGCTTGCAGACGATCGCTGCCCAGAAAGAAATGTAGCGGTCGGCTTCGCCACTCTAAGATATTCTCCGAACATTGCAGTGTCAGCGTTATCTCACTGTACTCTGGGGTTGTATTCAGTTGTCGATCAATCACCATCAGTGGCTCAATATGCAGAGGACAGCAGGTTTCAAAACTGACTTCCTCTTCTCCTTCGCCGGCAAAAACCGGCATCCCTTCTGGTAGCGTTATCGCGCCCAGGTGATGTTTCCCGGTGGGTGAAAATTGAACGATACTCGTGGGAGGGATTGGGCACATGGCGTATGGCCAGACGTGTGCCAGTATCCCTAAGTAAAGTTCAGGAAAATCATCCTCGATCTTGTAGCGAAGACGGGTAATTAACAGCGCAAAGCCCTGCATCACTCGCCCGACATCCGGATCAGATAAAAAATCTGCCAGGTGCGGATGTTCTTTTGCGGCTTCCTGCGCCAATTGCTGCATATAATGCAATTCTTGTAGGAATAGAGACTCTTTTTTATTCATAACACACGGTCCTATAAGGTTTTTATCTGAAAAGATGTTTGAGAGGCGATCAAGGCGGCGCCACAGGAGGTTTTCATGCCCTCTAGAGCGAGCCCTTGTTGATTGGTTCCGATCACGGTTGAGGTTCCCTCTGCAATGGTTTGGCATCCGCCGCATTTTGGACACGACACCGGATCGTTAATCCGCGCCACGCCTTTACCCAAAACCTTAAAGCTGCCGTCACTGGCTAAGACAGAGCCGCCGTGAGAGGTTTTGTCCCCTTGTCGTATTACATTTTTTAGCGTCATATTTTGTCCAGACGTTGAAATAATTAATTCTTTTGCCAAAGAAATAACGTAGTAAAAATCCCACCATCACAGATAAAAGCAGCGCTTATAGAGTGAATTAATGGCGAGTTGAGTGATATCCTCTTCATCTTTCAAGCTGCTGCTTTGTTGGCTGCTTTCATTCACCCCAGTCACATAGTTATCTATGCTTCTGGGGATTCGTTCACTTGCCGCCGCGCTGCAACTCGAAATCTATTAGGTATAGGAAGATAGAGATCAATCCCAATCAGTTAATCCCCAAGAATAAGGGGAACAGGGGGGTAAAATTTTTTAAATATAGTCCATATGATGGAACTTTAATTAATAATTAAACATTCATCAGATAGCAAGGATTTTTTTCAAATTTACAAAAATATGAATTTGTAAGAAAGTGTTATAAACTCGATATGGAATCAATGCTATATCAAGTTATCTCGAATTCACTATATTAATCTTTAATTAAAAAATACTTTTATTACAATCTTTTATGATGATTAATGGCATTATCTATTTAATCGTTGTTTTAATAATTAAGCCTTGGTTAATACAGCCGGAAAGGAGTGATGAGAGAAGATAATCTTATATGCGTGCTTTGTTTAGGAGTGGTCTGTAATAATAATCACTCTCGTGATAGTTGCTATATTTAATATCAAATGGATGATGATAATGGTATTTTATCGCTATATAAATACCAGTGCAGCTTGATAGGGCTGATCTGAAAGCACCGTAGAAACTGCACTCGATACCGAATTAAGTATCATCCAATTCCATGAGAAAGATTAACTCAAATCAAGCACCAATGTTTGTCATAGTGACTCATCTGAAACTTTTCCCAATGATGATAGATTTATCCCATTATGAAATTCATTCCCAATCCCACAAGAGATGGTAACGATCCCGTGACCAGCGATAATAGAGCGCCAAAAAGGCATTAATATTGTTAATGGGAAATTGTTCGAAGTCGAAATTCTCACCTTCATTCTCATCCAAATCAAGTAATTCGCTTACCCATTGTCGTGTTTCTGCATATTCTTCATGGTCAGGATCATTCAGTATTGCGATTAAATTTTCATAACCGTCAATCCCACCGGTATCTTCCAGGGGACAGGTGCGAGCGCCATCAAGACAATAAAAAGGAAGTGGAAGGTTATTTGCCGGATAATCGCTGTTTTCTAAAGTGATTTCGTGTTCCCATCCATCGCCAAAATCATAGATATAAGTAAAAGATCGCCCTTTTTGTTTTATCAGGTCAGTTAGACGGTATAAATCTTCTTCCTTGCCATCAGATGGGCTTTCTGGCATTTCTGTTAGTCGCAGTTTGCCAATACGGAATTCATGTAGATGACTATCCTGCCATCCCATCACGATCTGTATCACGTCATGCAGCCTGTCAAAGGAAATAGAGGCTGGAACGACAAATTGCCGCCAAATAGCCGGTTTTGAATCTATAAGCGTTATTTTTAATTGATAGAATTTTTCATTCATCACTAATCTCCTAATGGTTTTGAGATGATTCTTTCCATGTGTGCCGTCTATTGTCAATATTTTATTGAATTTTCCTGGCTGGATTTACTGGAATATCGACATAGTCGCTGCCGTATGAAAAGCTTGGGCTAGGTCATCAATTTTAGTGGTTAATGTTCATAATAGCTTTTAACAACCAATAACTTGACCTGACTAGCTTTCTCTTTACTGAATATCGATTAAGAGAATAATGTTTCTTTGAGATACACAGTGCTCAAGGTAGATATTTTAACTATCTTTCAGTTAGTTATCGTTGTTCTCGGATATATGTCTTCGTGCATAAGCTACTCATTAAGTATAGTTTAAAATCACGATCAGGATCGATATATTCAGAGTTTTTGCTATTAACAAAAAAAACGCATATTATTTACATACTATTAATCAAATATTGAAGATTAATAACTGTCCTGGCTGAGGAAATCCTTAACTAAAGTTACAGATAAATGAAATGAGTAAGGTGTTTTTTTATGCGTTAGTTTAATGGTTCCGTGTAGCAATCTGAATGTCATGATGGTAGCTGACTAGCCGCAGATTTTCTTATTGTAAAACCACTCCTATTGATAAGAGAAGGTTATGAATTTTTTGGTGTTTTATTGTTATCGATTTATTTAAAGGAAATGAGTAAGTATGTTGTTGAGTAAAAAAATCCAAGAAAAGTTCACTTTGATATGCTTATTTGGTTTTATTTCATTGGCCCATTTAAGCCTTGGATATCAGCTAAAGTTTATATATGTATTTAGTGCTTTTTCAATTCTGATATTATTGTCCAACCTTAACAAATATATATATTATATCTTGGTGTTCATGATTGGATTCATTGGCGTGATCTATTCTCCTGTAGGATTGAATTATGGTTTTCCCGATGTCAATTCAGTAGGGTCTTTAATTTATACTAATAAAAATGAAGCGTTAGAATATATCAGCGGGTTACCTATTTTTACCTATTTAGTGGTGTTGGCTACTATTATATTAATGATTTTATCTTTTAAGGTAAGAGTAACGCTGAAGAGAAAGAGTATAATATTTTTATCACTATTTTCTGTATTATCAGCTTTCTGGTCACCGGTAAAAGGGTATATAAATTCCGATTTCAATCCTGATTTTAATTTATTGGCATCAGGATTACCTGAAATTAGGTTTTTTAGTGATGTCGTTGAAAGCTATAAAGAAGTTAATTCAGAAAGAATCAGGTTCGCTGAAATAATAAAGCAGAAAGATTCTTGGCAGCCTGTGGTAAAAGAGGATAAATATGAAACTTATATCATGGTCATTGGTGAAAGTGTTAGAAAGGACTTTATGAATGCGTATGGTTTTCCTTATAACAATACGCCGTGGTTGGACAAGGCTAATGGCAAGATATTTACAAATTATATCTCATCAGCGGCATCTACCCAGTTATCTTTGACTAACTCACTGGCTCTGAAAGGTGAGAATGCGATCAATTTGAATGATAGTGTCATAACGTTGGCGAAAAAAGCCGGGTTTTATACTTATTGGATATCTAATCAGGGGATGAAGAGTGCTTTTGATTCTCCGGTTGCGTTGATTGGACAACAGGCAGATAGTGTCCACTTCCTGAAAAGTGGAAATTCTGATGACCGGCGTTATTTGCCTGATGATAAATTGGTGCCTTACATTAAACAGGCATTAATACCAGAAAAGAAGAAAAAGCTGATTGTTATTCACCTGATGGGATCTCACCCACAGGCGTGCGTTAGAACGAATGGAAAATATGATCTGTTCTTACAATCGGAAGAAATTTCTTGTTATGTAAAAAGTATATCGAATACAGATGAGCTGCTTTCTGAAATTGCATCTGAGGCTAATAAGCATCATGTAAGATGGACAATGCTTTATTTTTCAGATCATGGGCTTTCTTATGTTAATAAAGGAACCGATCAAGAAAACCTGACACATGATGATGAAAATAAACAGAGTTTTCAGGTGCCGTTTTTTATTACCGGCAGTGATTATTCTTATCGTGAAGAGATAACGGCACAAAGAAGTGGATTGCATTTTCTGACTCTGTTTTCTGAATGGCTTGGAATAAGAGAAAGAAATATTCCCGATGATTGTAATATGATGTCTAATAGTCAATGCAATGATCAAAATAAGATTATTACCTTTGAAAATGAAGTTAAAGATTATGATGAATTAAATGAAGATTTCCCCGATACACAATTCTTGTCGAAGAATATCAATTGATAATTTAATCATTGAGTAAAATTGAATGAAAGTAAGGGATTTCCTCTTTGAGGAAATCCCTTTTACAATCCCTCACACTTTAGCTAAGTCCTGAGACATGTACTGTTTTGTCTTGTGTGAGAATATTGATAATGAATCCAGGAGTATACCCGTTATCTTTCAAGTTGCCTCTTTGTTGGCTGCACTCACTCACCCCGGTCACATAGTTCGCTATGTTCCCGGGGATTCGCTCCCTTGCCGTCGCGATGCATCTTGAAATCCATAGGGTATATATTATAGTGTCAAACTTTCAAATCGATAAAATTAATATCTTTGAAATTAAGTTAAATAACACAAGCAATTATATCTAAAAAGAATACTAATTTGTTTATGAGCTAATATCATTATGATATTAATTTAATATAAATTGTTTTTTTAAAACAATAAATTATCGGTAGGATTTGGCTGTATCTAAAAAGATTTCTGATAAATATATAAGTAATTTTCTTATCTAAACTGTGATTTATACCAGTAGTTATTTCAGGTTTAGTAGTTAATTATTAGAATGATAGAGGACTCTTAGTGCAACTTAATCCAATGAAGGGGTACAAAAATGAATGAAACTATAGATGTTCTTATTTGTGTGGATGTTGATAGCATTATTAGTAATTACAATAAATTGGGAACAAATCCAGACAACCCTACAATGGTAGATAATAAATATTTTCATTACATTACTAATAATGAAAATGCTTATATACCTGAAGATAATGCTACGGGTGAATTGATAGTAAAAGTGGGTGTCGGCGATACTGTCAGGTGGAGAGTAATATCTTTAACTCAACAATTAATACATTCAGTAAACTTATACAAAAAAACTAAAGAAAATACCTATAAAGCGATAACACCGATAAAATATATTCAGGAAGTCACAAAGGTCAATTACCCAGAACAAGATGATAAGCAGTTACCCGGTACACCATTTAAATATGGAGTAGAATCTGCAACACAATCTTATATAGAGTCAGAAGGTAAGAAATCAGGTAAAGAAAAATTGACTTTTATAATAAGCATACATGATAACCTTGAGTTAATTGGGTATATTTCTCATAGCTCTTTTGTTCACGTTTTGTAAATTACAAAATCAATATAAGATAATAGGGCCAACATTATGAATACTGATGATATTGCTGAATTCTCTAAGAGTATAGATATTTTAATTTGTATTGATGTGCAATCTATCTTAAATAAGTTTGACCGCCTGAGCCAGGATTATAAAAAACCGACTAAAATTGATGATAACTTGTTATATTATATTACCACTGAGAATCAAGCCTATGCTCCCGAGAAAAACGCTACAAATTCACTTAAAGTTACAGGTAAGGTAGGTGATTCAGTTAGATGGCAATCTTCTAGCATATCTGCTCAATTTAACTATAAGGTGTTTTTATATCGCCTGGAAAAAAGAGATGCTAATGATTATATTTCTCAACCAACGACTGTATATACATTAACTAATGTTGTTGTCCCCAAGCTTAAAAAAGAGATGACTCCTCCGGAAGAGAATGTTATTGAATTGCCACAAGCTCCTTTATCCGATTTTGTTTATGAAAAAAGACATATTTACTATCAAAAATCTACGCTGCGTAAGCCAGGTGTAGCTCAATATGCATGGTATCTAGCTATTTATGATCACTTAAATAAACTTGTTGGTTATTGCTATCATACTCCATTAACTAGCATTGTTATTTCTGATGATTAATTATAATCTAATTATTAAACATAACTAATGTAACTTAGTATTTTAGTTTGCTGAATTAATATACGTGTTACGCCAAGGATAGGCAGAATTACATTTAATATAAAAATTAAAAGTTTCACTGCCATATTACTTACTAAATATATTAAATTCATTTTAATTTTATTATGAAACTAGAAACTTATAGTTGAATTAATCATTTAATAATTTATTTGCTAAGTGTTTTTATCATTAATAATGAAAGTTTGATTTTATCGTTAAATATCATAATAATATAACTTTAACGCAAGAGAGAATGTTTAATTACTCATGTTTGCAAATGGTGACGAAATACTGATAATAATTTTTCGTTTCGATATAATGTGAAATTTATTTATATATTAAATAATTGCTGTAAATATATAGATAATTTATTTTTAAAAACTATGATTTATAT
>NZ_JAZGJN010000260.1:0-44425 GCF_038085095.1 Photorhabdus sp. P32
CAACATGAATTTCGAGACAAAGTGTTCAAATTTTTCACTACAACGCTACCTGATATAGCGGACTCGCTGACGTCCAGAATTAACGACCATTTTCAGGTGCTAAAAACTGCATTTTGAAGTTTATTGGGTATAAATGATAATTTTTCCTTGAGTAGAACGAGTTGTCACTGTCTCTTAAGTCAGATTTATGATTAAGAGACAGTTAGTTGCGTGAGGTTTGTTAGCGGTCTGGGAGATGCAGTGCCCTTATGCCTTGCGATACCATCCCATCAACTTAATATATGAATTGGTAATTGTAATCGCTGCATTGCCGCCCGTATCTCCGGTATTACCTGAAATTGTATGGTTGTGTGATCCTATTGATACCGTATGAGAGTGATCGCCATCAGTGCTGGTGTTGAATTTGTAGTTGTCATTATCTGGCATGTTTGCTGACCCTATATTGTTTCTAGAATCGTCGTAATAACCGTAACGCCCTCCCCAAGCTTCACCCCAAGCGCTATCATGATGGTGAGCTCCAGTGGTATTAGTGGTTTTGGTGCCATAATCAAATGTGCTCGTTATCCCAGAAAATGTATGATTATGTGCTGGCATTTGTGCTACGGTCAGACTTATCGAATCGTTGCCGCCGGTTGATAAAAGATCGGAACCATCGGCGTTAGCTAACCGAACTGTTTTATTTTCACCAATATATTCCCAGGTAGTGCCCGGAAATAGTAGATTGGGGTTTTTGTTTTGAGCGAACCAAATCACAATTCCTACAGGATATTGAGTGTTGATAATGGTTTCGATTAAGCCAAGATTTTTCACAAATGCATTTTTATCAAGAATATCGGCGCCGTTTTGGTTTTTTGCTAGCCGGTTATTAGCGTTATCGTTTACATCAGCAACAAGCTTCTGCGTTGCCGCAAGGGTATTACTGTTACCTGTTTTGTCGGTGAGTTGAATAACGCCTTGTTGTGTTAATGAGGCGTTTGGCACTGTTGTTGTAATTTTTTGTTCTAATGCTCTATTTAATAGTGTTGTGAGGTTGGCGATATTACCATCGTCCAAAACATCATTGCCAGATTGTGTCATGATAAAATTAGTGACGACAGAGGATATGGTTGACGATTGACGTAATACTTTGTTTAGTAAATGAGTAGTAATATTTTCTGGTGGAAATCCAGTCTTCAAATTTGGGCTTTCTTCATAGGCTTCTTGACTGACTACATTAGCATTATTACTAATGGAAAAAGCTTTAAAATCATTCTTGGGACTCATATACTTTCCTCAAATTAAATAATACTATTTTATAATTAACATATTGAATTATTGTGAAAATAATTTCTGGAAATCTATTTTAATGATAGTTTAGCTCGGAAAAATCATAATAAAATGTCCTTATAACTTAGGAGGTTAATTGTTTTTATATAATGGATAGAAATAAAAACATGAAATTGTATGATCAGATAAATATCTAAGCCATTTATATTCAACATCTGAAAAGATGCTGATAGCCATATTATTTTTGTCCAGTACAAATTTACTCATTAGGCGGTCCTTATAATGTAATTAAATGCCACATTTCTTGGACGTGTTTCATTATCACCATTCATCCCAATGGATTTATTTTCCCCTAAGCTACCTCGTTCGTTTGGACCACCAGTCATACTGCCACGCATGGGGTCTGTATATTCAAGAGTGGCTTTATCGCTGTTAGTAGTATAAATACTATGATTATGTCTTTTGAACGCATCATATTGAAAACTCAATATATTACGTCCGTTGTCAATACCACGCCAGCTATCCCAACCACGAATAAATTCACCACGTAAATCGGGTAATATTCCATTAGGGTAGGCTTGCGTTAATTTCGGATATTTTGTTTTATCAAAAGGAGCGCCGTTACATTGTGCCCATCCTTCTGGTGGGGTAATAGTTGGCCAGGGAAGTGGTACCCCTACCGGGATTAATTTTTCAAATAAACTGAGGTTTCTCACAAAAGCATCTTTATCGGGAATATCGGCACCGTTTTGGTCTTTTGCCAGTCGGTTATTCGCATTCTGATTAACATCAGAAACAAGCTTCTGTGTTGCAGCAAGGGTATTACTGTTGCCTGTTTTGTCTGTGAGTTGAATAATTCCTTGTTGTGTTAATGAGGCATTTGGCACTGTTGTTGTAATTTTTTGTTCTAACGCGCTATTTAATTGGGCAATGAGTTTAGCGATATCACCCTCATCCAGAATATCATTGCCAGATTGGGTCGCGATAAAATTAGCGACGACAGAGGATATGGTTGACGACTGACGTAATACTTTGTTTAGTACATGAATCGTGATATCGCTTGGGGGGAACCCAGTTTTCAAACTTCGACTTTCTTCATAGGCTTCTTGACTGACTATGTTGGCATTATTACTAATAGAAAAAGCTTTAAAATCATTCTTGGGATTCATATATTTTCCTCAGATTAAGTAATATGTTTTTATAAGCAGAATGTCGAATTATTGCAAAATTCATTTTCAGCAATATATGTTAATAGTAGTTTAGCTCGGAAAAAGGATGATAAAGTATTCTTATAACTTAGGGGGATCATAGTTTTTGTATAATGGGTAGGAAATAACAAATATGAAACTGTTGATCAGGTAAATATCTAAACCATTTATATTCAACATTTGAAAATTATTTTTCTCTTCCTGTTTTCTATTTGAGTTATAAACGATCGCTGACTACGCAATTGCTGCGAGTCAGCCCAACAACAAGAGGATGACTTTCAGGTTGAGGGAAAGTCAATTTTATCAAGGCGTGAATTCCGCAGCGCTTCTTTGACTCTTTTCAAGTTATCTCTGAATTTTGAACCACGGCGCAGGGTAAAACCAGTCGCTAAAACATCAATAACGGTTAATTGAGCGATTCTTGAAACCATTGGCATATAAATATCGGTATCTTCCGGGACGTCCAGAAGAATGGCGAGCGTTGCTTCGTGAGCGAGGGGAGAATCTTGGGAGGTAATTGCGATAACTGTTGCATCATTTTCTCGCGCGAGTTGTGCTGCTTCAACCAGGCTTTTAGTCCTACCGGTATGGGAAATCAGTACGACGACATCACCTTCGGCACTGTTAATACAGCTCATCCGTTGCATCACAATGTCATCAAAATAGATAACGGGAATATTGAACCGGAAAAATTTGTTCATTGCGTCATGGGCGACGGCAGCAGAAGCCCCTAAACCAAAAAATGAGATTTTCCGGGCTTGTGTTAGTAAGTCAACAGCTCGGTTAATGGCGGTAATATCCAGATTGTTTTTCACGGTATCCAGAGTTGCCATTACCGATTCAAATATTTTGTTGGTGTAGGCACTAACTGTATCGCTCTCTTCAACATTGCGATTTACATAAGGCGTACCATTAGCAAGACTTTGGGCTAGATGGAGTTTGAAATCGGGAAAACCTTTAGTATCCAGACGGCGACAAAAACGATTAACCGTGGGTTCGCTGACTTCCGCCATTTTTGCCAGCGTTGCGATACTGGCATGGATCGCAGTTTGCGGTGAAGCCAGGATTATCTGCGCCACTTTTTTTTCTGACTTACTCAAGAATTCGATACTGTTTTGGACTCGTTCCAGTGTATTCATAAAACGCAGTTACCTGTGGTTTTTGACGATTTCATTCAGAGGAGAAATCTATAATAAATTTTATGAAAATATACTATTAGCAAATTGAAGCTGGCAGTAGGAAGTCACAATAATTTAATGTTTTTCATAAAAGTATGACTAGTGTCTAACTTTCATATTGGTAATTATCTTTCATAAGAGTTGTAAAATTACATAAATTTATCACATTTTTATCAGTGGTGAAACATATTGTTAACGCGAAGTAATGGTTATTCGTTATCGCTGTTTACGCGTTATGGTCAAAAGAGTACATTATTGGTTAATGCTGTAACAAAATTACAATATCCCGCAACGAGGAGAGACATATGGCGGTTACTTCTACAGCTCAGGCTTGTGATTTAGTCATTTTTGGCGCTAAAGGGGATTTGGCGCGCCGGAAATTATTGCCTTCCCTTTATCAGCTTGAGAAAGCGGGTTATATCCACCCAGAAACCCGGATTATCGGTGTTGGCCGGGCTGATTGGGATAAAAAGGCGTATACCAAGGTTGTTGAAGAAGCTTTAAATACGTTTTTGCCGGAAAAATTAGATCCAGAGTTATGGAAGACGCTGAGTGAGCGTTTGGCGTTCTGCAATCTGGATGTTAATCAAAAGGAAGACTTTGCTAAATTGAAGGCAATTCTTAAGCAGGAACACCAGCCTGCGATCCATTATTTTGCAATGCCGCCAAGCACTTTTGGTTCGGTTTGTCATGGGTTGGGCCTTGCCGGGTTAAATAAAGAGCCAAACCGGGTTGTGATGGAAAAACCTTTAGGCACCGATCTTGAATCATCCAGAGCCATTAATGATGAAGTGGCAAAATATTTCAATGAGCGTCAGGTTTATCGCATCGATCATTATCTGGGTAAAGAAACCGTATTGAATCTATTAGCGCTGCGGTTTGCTAATTCCCTGTTCGTGAATAATTGGGATCACCGGACAATTGATCATGTGCAAATTACGGTAGCTGAAGAAGTGGGTATTGAAGGCCGTTGGGGGTATTTTGACCAAGCCGGGCAAATGCGCGATATGATTCAGAATCATCTGTTGCAAATATTGACCATGATTGCGATGTCTCCTCCGGCAGATCTGACAACAGACCGTATCCGAGATGAAAAAGTAAAAGTATTGCGTTCTCTGCGCCGTATTGATCACACGAATGTGCGGGAGAAAACAGTGCGTGGCCAATACACCGCTGGTTTTGTTCAGGGGCATAAGGTACCGGGGTATCTGGAAGAAGAGGGGGCGAACCAGTCCAGCCGGACGGAAACTTTTGTCTCTATCCGCGTTGATATTGATGACTGGCGTTGGGCCGGGGTTCCTTTCTATCTGAGAACCGGTAAACGTCTGCCAACGAAATGTTCCGAGGTAGTAGTTTATTTCAAAAAACCTGCGCTGAATTTGTTCTCTGAATCTTATCAACAACTGCCGCAGAACAAGCTGACGATTCGTCTGCAACCGGATGAAGGTATTGATATCGAAGTTCTGAATAAAGCCCCGGGGCTGGAACACAAACATCGTTTGCAAACGACTAAGTTGGATCTGAGTTTCTCTGAAACGTTTAACCATATGCCATTGGCAGATGCTTATGAGCGATTGTTGCTGGAAGCTATGCGGGGTATTCAGGCGCTATTCGTTCGTCGTGATGAAGTGGAAGAAGCTTGGAAATGGGTTGATTCTATTATGAATGCATGGGCGGCGGATAATGATGCGCCTAAGCCTTATCAGGCGGGGACGTGGGGGCCGGTTGCTTCTGTTGCCATGATCACTCGCGATGGTCGTTCGTGGAATGAGTTTGAGTAATTGACAAGCCTTTCTGTTGAAGCTCAAGCCGCGCTATAAGCGGCTTGGGTTATTATCAACAAGGTATCAGCTTATGTTGATATCAATTCTGTTTTTTGATTCAACTCTGTTTATCAGATAAAAAATAAGCAAAATTGAGTGGTTGCTTTCTATTATTTCGTATGGTAGAAGTAATAGGAACATTAACATTATTTATGAGGATTCTTAGTATATCGCGCAGAATATCGGTGCGATGAAAGAATGAGATATCATGAACAGCGCCAAAAGCGTCAAGTTTCAAAGTTCCACCCACATGCTTTTCCTTTCTGCCATTTTATCCAGTGAGCATTATTGGTGCGGTGCATTATAGCGTCTGACTCCTGTTGACCGGTTTTCAACCGGTATTTCTGTTTCGTCAAAACGTCAGGTTATTATTTCTCATCTTATGCATAGGTGGGTTAGATCATTTATTAGCTTGCGTCTTGATGTGCGTATTTGCGTAGTCAGGAGAAATAAAATGATTTATTGGTTATTCCTTGCAATGGCAATTGTTACCGAAGTTATCGGTACCTTATCGATGAAACATGCCAGCGTTTCTGGTGGTGTAGTTGGCATGGCTGTTATGTACATTATGATCGCCGCATCCTATATTTTGCTGGCAATGGCGGTGAAAAAAGTTGCACTGGGCGTTGCGTATGCGTTGTGGGAAGGGGTTGGCATTCTATTTATTACTGTTTTTAGTGTCATGTGGTTTGATGAATCACTGTCATTGATGAAAGTAGGTGGTTTGGCTCTGTTGATAACAGGAATTATGTTGATTAAATCCGGCACTAGAAAAGCGGCAGTGAAAAAATCGGCAGAGGTAGTAAAACAGATGGCAAATAAGGCTGTCAGTGTCGCAACAACCAAAAACAGTAAAATAAAGGAGGCATAACATGTTGCAACAATTTGAATGGTGGCATGCGGCGTTCCTATTCCTTGCTGTCGCTTTGGATATTTTAGCGAATATTTTACTGAAACTTTCTAATGGTTTTAGACGTCCTTGGATGGGTATTCTCTCGCTTATTACCGTCCTTGGGGCGTTCAGTGCGCTTGCTCAGGCAGTGAAGGGAATTGAGCTTTCTGTTGCTTATGCCTTATGGGGCGCTTTCGGTATTATCGCGACGGTTGCTGCTGGCTGGATTATGTTTAATCAGCGTTTGAATTGTAAAGGTTGGGGTGGAATTGCCTTGTTGCTGTTGGGCATGGTGATAATCAAGATGGCTTAAGCTGTAGAGTAACCCAATCTGGGGGGAGTATGATTCACAGAGATTGTTTTAATTTTGTCGTTCCTGATGCATTTATAACTATTTTCTTCTCTGTTCAGGTATTTTGATTAAATATTGCATAACTCCTCCCGCTTTAATTTTTAAAATCAGGATAAAGATACGTTATTAGCGTTCAGGTTTTTAACTAACGAATTTTATTGTTTATTTCTTATAGTATCTGCTGGCATACAACTAGCAATTATTTTGCATAATAACCAGCAGATATGAATGAAAGTGGCTTTTAGCAGGTAAAACAGACTTCTGGCTTATGACCATCTTTCACACAACAACCAGGACAACAAGACTGAACAATATAGCGGCCATTCCCCATCTCCTTCATATCAAAGTCTTTATAGCGATAAAAAACATGTTTACCCATTGAGGCGGAACAAGATGGGCAACTTTTATAGATCTTGCCTTCTACTTCCGCAACAACGGAATCATGAAGCGGATCATGACAACCTGAACAAATATCCATAGAATGCTCCATACCAAGTGATAAAAGTTATTGAAGATTAGGCCATGTTTATATTCACTAAACAGAGGCCAGATACTGATATGCTTATTAGAAAGTATGGACGACGCATGAGTATAATTCAACATTGAAAAGATAAATAATAGAAAATCCATTTGATGAGTTAACTCTGTCAGATGAAATTAACGCTATTTGTGATAAGCAACATTGGAAACTATTTTATTTACATTGATCATCAGAGTATTATTAGCAGATCAAATATAACATATATTTCTACAATGAATTATTAAGGGCCATTGCTAAAGTAAAGTAGGTATTTTGGCCCGTAAGATTGGTTGATAATAAATTTTTGATAACTGATTGGTGTTTGTACCCTACAAGGTAACTTTTACCATAGTTGAATAAAAATAAGCTTCTTTGTTGTTAGAAATCATCGTATACCTTTCTCTTTTTTTCCTGAATACGCTGTGGTAACAAAACTAGTTTATCTCTTGTTTGTTCTATACGAGCTGAGATAGGAAATTTATCACTGCCAAACAAGCTGATACCTACAAGGTTGGCTAGCTCAAATGCTAATCCTATAGAACAACCCATATCCCCGCTTTCAATTTTTTGTAGTGTGGTTCTGGATATCCCCGCACGTTCTGCCAAATTTTTTTCTGACCAATGGTGTTGTTTTCTACCTAATTTGATTTGTTCTCCGAGTAACATGACTGCCTCTTGGGAGAATTTTGAATAGGCTCTATGTTTTGACATATTCCCTCCTGCTGACCGTTATAGTGGTCATTAAGGTGATTTGTCAAAATGAGAATATCAATATTAGATGATCACCATAGTGGTCATCTATAGCTCAAGACATACGAGGAAGGTTAGAATTGTTGGGCTTATAATATTCCACTTGGATCAATAGATAATGTAGTTTATGAGAATATCGATTAATATCTTATTTTAAAGTGTTATTGCAGCTAAAGCGGAGTTACTTACATTAACACCTATTGGGATATTCTGAATAACTTTCATATAATTAGAATATATAATGTAGGCGATAGAGAATATCCCAAAATTAATATTAAATACCGGCGATAACTTTTATCTCGACTTTGTATGTGGGATTCATTAGCTTAGCTTCAACTGTGCAGCGCACAGGCGCGCTTCCTGCAACAACCCATGCATCCCAGGCGGCATTCATGCCAGCAAACTCTTTTCCATCAGCCAGAAAAATAGTGGCGTCAATAATTTTGCTTTTATCAGAACCGAGACGCTGTAACATAATATCAATAGCGGCCAGTGTATTCGCTGTTTGCTCAGTAATATCACCATCTAGATTTTCCGGTACGGCGGTGTAATAAATGGTTTTATTGTGAACTACCGCTTCAGACCAGCGATCCTGTGGATCAATACGTTCAATTGTCATGGATACTCCTTTCTGTGAATGACTATCTGCCTGATTTTGGGTGGTGATCAGAACATACTATTGGCATAATCTCCACCCATTCTGTTAAAAGAGACGATTTGTGTCAGACGATTTTGCGAAAAATGGTGCCCTTGCTAGAGCAATAACAGGTTTTAAGCCCCGTGATGCTCAAAGAGAAATGGCGGTGGCTATTAAGTGTGCGATTAAAAACCATCAACAATTGGTCGTAGAAGCAGGCACAGGAACAGGTAAGACATTTGCCTATTTAGCACCCGCGTTGCGTTCTGGGCAGAAAGTTATCATTTCTACAGGTTCTAAGGCATTACAGGATCAGCTCTATAATCGTGATTTACCGACAGTCGCTGGAGCAATTAATTTCACTGGTAAATTGGCGTTGTTGAAAGGCCGTGCAAATTATCTTTGCCTGGAACGGTTGGAACAGCACTCTTTTGGGGGCGGACAATTGGAGGCAGAAATTTTGTCAGATATTGTTCGGTTAAGAGGTTGGTCTTCACAAACTGAAGAGGGGGATATCAGTACTTGTCACCAAGTGGCGGAAGATAGCCAGGTTTGGCCGTTGGTCACCAGTACGAATGATAACTGCCTTGGCAGTGATTGTCCGCGTTATCAGGAATGCTTTGTTCTCAAAGCTCGTCGCCGGGCAATGGAGGCGGATGTTATCGTTGTTAACCATCATCTGTTTATGGCGGATATGGTGGTGAAAGAAACTGGATTTGGCGAGTTGATCCCGCAAGCAGCAGTCAAAATATTTGATGAGGCACATCAAATCCCTGATATCGCTAGTCAATATTTTGGGCAGCAATTAAGTAGCCGCCAACTGATGGATCTCTCCAGAGACATTATTATGGCGTATCGCACGGAAGTCCGGGATCAAGTTCAACTACAAAAGAGCGCGGATCGTCTGAGTCAGAGTACACAAGATTTCCGGCTAGCGTTGGGAGAGAATGGTTATCGGGGTAATTTGCGGGAGTTATTGCAAAATCCGCAAGTGCAGAGAGCATTAGTATTGCTTGATGATGCGCTTGAGCTTTGTTATGACGTGATGAAATTGTCTTTAGGGCGTTCAGTCATGTTGGATGCCGCATTTGAAAGGGCAACAATTTATCGTAACCGTCTTAAGCGTTTGAAAGAGGTGACTATCCCCGGTTATAGCTATTGGTTTGAAAGTTATGGGCGCCATTTTCTTTTAGCACTTACACCGCTGTCTGTTGCCGACAAATTTAGCGAGATAATTAATGAGCAATCAGGTTGTTGGGTTTTTACCTCAGCGACATTATCCGTCAACGAGCAGCTTTCACACTTCACTGAACGGCTTGGGTTAAAAGAAGCGAAAACTTTACTGCTGCCAAGCCCATTTGATTATCAAAGTCAGACGTTACTCTGCGTTCCCCGTTATTTACCATCACCAAATCAGCCTGGTAGTGCAAAATGGTTAGCGAGGATGCTCAAACCACTCATTGAAACCAATAAAGGCCGATGTTTCTTTTTATGTACGTCACATCAGATGATGCGCAGTCTGGCAGAAGAGTTCCGGGCCAGCATGACATTACCAGTTTTGGTTCAGGGTGAAACCAGCAAAAGTCAGCTACTTTCGCAGTTTATTGCTGCTGGCAACGCTTTATTGGTGGCAACCAGCAGTTTTTGGGAAGGTGTTGATGTGCGGGGCGAGGCGCTTTCCTGTGTCATTATCGATAAATTGCCTTTTACGGCGCCGGATGATCCGCTGTTAAAAGCTCGAATCGAAGATTGCCAACTGAGAGGTGGTGATGCATTTAATGAAGTTCAGTTGCCAGACGCGGTTATTAGCTTGAAACAAGGTGTCGGACGGCTTATTCGTGATATTGATGATTATGGCGTCGTTGTCATTTGTGATAATCGTTTAGTGATGCGTCCATATGGTGAAGTGTTTTTGAATAGCTTGCCACCTTCGCCGCGAACCCGAGATTTAACGAAAGCAGTCGCTTTCCTGCAAGCTCGGCAATCTCCTAACATTTCTGGTAAAAAAGGTTAAGTGTAAAATATGGTTAAAAAGTATCGTGGTGATGCGTTTGCTGCAATTCACGAAACGATGGAGGCACTAAGCGAAATAGAGGATGTCAGTAAGCAAACTATGCGTGAGTTTGATGCTGCTTGTTTGACTCCCATAGAATCATTATCTCCAGAGGAAATACATTCTCTTCGTGAGCATTTGTCACAGCCTGTTTTTGCCCGCGATATTTGTAACAGTAGATCACGCTGGGAAGTGATGGAGTATGGCGGCCAACTGAGTAAAATCGACTAGGCTATGATAAAATAGCGCCTTATTTTGGATTATATTTCTTGCCGAGGTGCTTAAGGCATGCCTGTACGAATTCTGGCTATTGATACTGCAACGGAAGCTTGTTCTGTTGCTCTTTGGAATGATGGCGCCGTTTTGGCGCAGTTTGAAATCTCTCCACGTGAACACACGCAACGTATTTTACCTATGGTTCAATCTGTTCTGGCAGAAGCTGAGGTGAGCTTACAGCAGCTTGATGCTTTAGCTTTTGGCCGTGGGCCGGGTAGTTTTACCGGTGTACGTATTGGTGTTGGTATTGCTCAGGGCTTGGCTCTGGGGGCTGAACTGCCGGTGATTGGTGTGTCAACGCTCAATGCAATGGCTCAAGGTGTTTTTCGTCTGCTAGGCGCAACTCAGGTATTAACCGCTATTGATGCCCGAATGGGAGAAGTTTACTGGGGGAAATATATCCGCAATCAGCAAGGTGAATGGCAAGGCAGTGAAACAGAAGCTGTGTTGAAACCGGAACAGGTACAGGCATTCATGGCTTCATTGAGTGGCGATTGGGTAGTTGCGGGTACTGGCTGGCAGGCTTATCCTCAGTTGATGACAAGTCATTTAACGCTAACTGATAGTAGTATCACATTACCTCATGCTGAAGATATGTTACCTATGGCGATACAGATGTGGCGAAACGGTGAGGTGACGGCTGTAGAACACGCTGAACCGGTATACTTGCGTAATGAAGTGACTTGGAAAAAATTACCAGGCCGTTAAGTATCGATTGATGAAACTTGTAGTAAAAGAAAGTATCAAATAGACAGAGTTATTTTAAACATCATGATTGGGACAATTTTCAGGAGAAGGTGGTTATGTTAAGAGTAATAAACTACCGGACGAGTATTAAAGCGCTAATCTTGTTAGGTGCTGTAATGCTTACAGGCTGTATCACCGTTCCTGATTCAGTAAAAGGAACGTCACCAACACCTGTTCAAGATCTGCTTTCTGTTAAGAGTACGCCTGAGCTGTTTATCGGTCAGGAAGGGCGATTCGGCGGCAAGGTACTTGGTGTAGTGAATGAAAATCACCGTACTCGTCTAGAAATATCATCATTGCCATTAGCATCGGATGCCAGTCCAGAACTACATGAGCCTTCCCTTGGTCGTGTCTATGTTTATGTTAATGATTTCCTTGATCCTGACGATTTTAAAGGAAATTACGTTACTGTTGTTGGTCCGATAATGGGGTTAAAAAAGGGTAAAATTGGTCGCGCGGATTACAATTATGTTGTGATTGATGTAATAGGCTATCAACGTTGGAAAGCTGTTCAGCGGGTATTGATGCCTTATGGCCCGGGGTCTTGGAATTATTATGGCTATCCATATTATTCAGGTTGGGGATGGAATGGGTACTATCCCGACCCCGCACCTGTTGAGACTATTTTGACCAAGTAGAGTTATTTCAATCGGGGTTGTTGGTGTATACCTTGTGACATTGTAACTTTATTCCCAGTTTGAGCCGCCACAATAATAGATGTGGCGGTAATCTATTTGTTATTTCCTATCTATCTTTGGATTGATCGCTAATTTCATTGCAATTCTCGCCCCTAAACCGGCAGCCATCTCTTCTGCCAGAATTTTTCGTAGTTCATCAGGAATATCATCCGATTGCAGTATGACAAAACCGAATTTGTCATATAATTTACGGCTTGGCGTAAAATCACGAAAAGTTGTGAGGTAAAGTGCGGTTTCTTTGCTCTGCTCTAATTGCTCAATGATTAAGCTAAGCAGGGTGCTTGCAATACCTTGGCCATGATATTTTGGCAACACATCAATCTCAGCTAACAGCATCAATTGATTTAAACGGCGGATTAGCGCAAATCCAACCAACTTTTGACCACTTTCAGCGACCCAAAGTTGCTGTTTCTGAATACCTAATTCAATTTCATACGTGGGTAGAGTTTGGTCACCGAGTGTTTTTGGTAAGAGTTTTTCTGGAAAAAGAGAAGCCGCTTGGCGTTCTATATCGCTGATGGTTGCACTATCTTCATAGGTTGCCCTTCTGACTGTTATGTCATTTATAATCATTTTTTATTACCGTTATATTTCTAATAGCGTATTGGAATAGAGGAAAGCAATAAATGCTATTTCAAAAATGCTATCTTAAGCAAAAAATAAGTAGGTCAATGTATAACCAATAGCTACTAAGTTAAATATTAACTATAGCAATAATATACTGATAATTAAAAATAATTCACAGACGACACCATTCTCTTTGTTTTTATGTATAAGGATTAACATGAAATTAGTGATGTGTATCTCAACCTGAACAATGTTTCTTTTTTAAACTGGTACGCTGAGTTAATAATTTGTTAAATCAAGGCGTGCGTTATTTATTAGGCGAGTGATAACATAGCAATTAAAATTTCAGGAGTACTACCTTGGAGAAAGTCTGGCTAAAACACTATCCGGCGGATGTTCCTGCGGAAATTGACCCGGATCGTTATGCATCATTGGTTGAGATGTTTGAAAATGCCGTAGCGCACTATGCAGATCAACCTGCATTTATCAATATGGGTGAGATTATGACCTTCCGTAAATTGGAAGAGCGTAGTCGGGCATTTGCAGCATATTTGCAAAATGGTTTGGGATTAAGTAAAGGAGATCGCGTTGCGCTGATGATGCCAAATCTGCTGCAATATCCCGTTGCACTGTTTGGCGTGCTGCGTGCAGGTATGATTGTCGTGAATGTAAACCCGCTGTATACGCCGCGTGAGCTTGAACATCAGCTTAATGATAGCGGCGCTTCCGCTATTGTGATCGTCTCCAATTTTGCCCATACATTGGAAAAGATCGTTTTTAATACTAAAGTTAAGCATGTTATTTTGACGCGCATGGGTGACCAACTATCTCGTCCTAAAGGTACGTTGGTTGATTTTGCGGTGAAATATATTAAACGGCTGGTGCCGAAGTATAATTTGCCTGATGCCATTTCATTCCGTTGTGCGATACAGAAGGGCTATCGCATGCAATATGTCAAACCAGAGATTAACGGCAATGATTTGGCTTTTCTGCAATATACCGGCGGCACTACCGGCGTAGCTAAGGGTGCTATGCTGACTCACCGTAATATATTGGCAAATCTTGAACAGGCAAAAGCGGTTTATTCTCCATTATTACGTGCAGGCCAAGAGCTGATTGTTACGGCGTTGCCTCTCTATCACATATTTGCGTTAATGGTGAATTGCTTGTTACTTATTTACCTGGGGGGGTGCAATCTTCTGATTACTAACCCGCGTGATATTACGGGTACAGCTAAAGAATTAGGTCGTTATCCGTTCACTTCGGTCACCGGGGTAAATACGTTGTTTAACGCCTGGTTGAATAATGAAGAATTTAAGAAGCTTGATTTTTCTACCCTGCGTCTGGTTGTTGGTGGTGGTATGCCGGTACAGAAAGCGGTGGCTGAGAAATGGGCAGAAGTGACAGGCACCACTTTGCTTGAAGGTTATGGTCTGACAGAATGTTCACCTTTGGTTTCCTGTAATCCTCATAACTCGAAACATTATACTGGCAGTATTGGTTTCCCGGTCTCTTCAACGGAAATCAAACTTGTGGATGATGATGGTAATGAGGTAGAGATGGGCCAGCAGGGGGAATTGTGGATACGTGGCCCACAGGTGATGGTTGGTTATTGGAATCGCCCTGATGCAACAGAAGAAGTGTTGAAAGATGGTTGGGTAGCCACGGGTGATATTGCGAATGTTAATGAGCAGGGTTCCATTCATATCGTAGATCGTAAAAAAGATATGATTTTGGTTTCTGGTTTCAATGTGTATCCTAATGAAGTTGAAGATGTTGTATCAGCTCACCCTAAAGTGCTAGAGTCAGCAGCAATAGGGGTATCAAGCGAAAGTTCCGGTGAAACTGTCAAAGTGTTTGTGGTTCGGATAGATCCTAGTTTGACCGAGGATGAGCTTAGAACCCATTGCCGTCGTTATCTAACAGGGTATAAAGTACCGAAGATCATTGAGTTCCGGGATGAATTGCCTAAGTCTAATGTAGGTAAAATTCTTCGCAGGGAACTGCGTGATGAAGAGGAAAAGGTCAGGAATGTAGCTGTAGCCTGAGATCCTCTTCATATATATTGATAAGCACGACAACGCCGGTATCAGCCGGCGTTGTCGTGCTTATTCCATGAATGGCTAAGAGAACTATGTTTTGAATTATCAGTTGATCACCACAGATGCTCAGTTGCAACAAGTTTGCGAAAGGGCAAAAAAATACTCAAAAGTAGCATTGGATACTGAATTTGTACGCACACGGACGTATTACCCGCAATTAGGTTTGATACAACTGTATGATGGCGAACAACTTTCTCTGATTGATCCGCTTAATATCACCAACTGGCAACCTTTCCGTGAGTTAATTACTCATCCTCAAATATTGAAGCTGTTACATGCTGGCAGTGAAGATTTGGAAGTTTTTCTGAATGCTTTTCAATGTTTGCCGGAACCGATGATTGATACTCAGGTTCTGGCGGCTTTTATTGGGCACCCGCTTTCATGTGGCTTTGCCGCGCTGGTAGCTGAATATATTCACGTCGAGCTGGATAAAAGCGAATCCCGAACGGATTGGCTTGCCCGCCCGTTAAGTGAAAAACAGTGCGAATATGCGGCAGCGGATGTTTATTATCTGTTGCCTTTGGCGGATATCCTGATGACTGCAACAGCGAAAGCTGGATATATGGAGGCTGCGACGGGTGAGTGTCAGCTGATCAGTCGACGCCGTAAAGAGATATTAGAACCGGAATCTGCTTATAAACAGATAGGCAATATCTGCCAATTACGTCCTCAACAGCTTGCGTGTTTGAAAAAACTGGCTGCATGGCGTTTGAATCAGGCCAGAGAGCGTGATTTAGCCGTGAACTTCGTTATTCGTGAAGAAAACCTGTGGCAGGTAGCGCGTTATATGCCAACGTCTTTGGCAGAGTTGGATGCGTTAGGGTTAAGTGGGCAAGAGATTCGTTGTCATGGTCGTCGTCTGTTGTCAATGGTCGCTGAAAGTGGAAATATTCCAGAAAGCGAATGCCCGCCGCCAGTGACGAACTTGATTGATCAACCTGGTTATCGTAAAGCGTTTAAGGATATCAAGGCGCTGATCCATCAGGTAAGTGAGCAGCATAGATTTAATTCTGAATTATTGGCATCTCGTCGTCAGATTAATCAATTACTCAGTGTTCACTGGAAATTGAAACAATTAAATGGCAGACCTGAATTGCTTAGTGGATGGCGAGGAGAGTTGTTGGCTGAACCTGTTGCAGAGATTCTGGCGAACTATCCTGATTAATCCATATCAGAGCCTTAGCCTGATGCCAGACTAAAGCACGAGAAAGGGGTTCCCGTTGGGGTTACCCCATCTCAGACTGCCGCATAATTGGTTTGGTTACTTTGATGGCGGTAATGTAATGATAAAACAACCCTGTTTATCTGCGTTATTTTTGCGCTTCTTCCGTCTCAGGTAATGTTATATTAAGCTCCAATACGGAAATATCATCGCCTTTCTGCTCAAATTGTACAGAGAGCATATCGGGATCTACCTGTATATACTTACAGATTACCGCCAGGATATCTCGTTTCATCTCAGGCAGATAAGCAGGCTCAGAATCACCACGGCGACGCTCTGCCACGATGATTTGCAACCGCTCTTTAGCGATATTTGCTGTCGTCTTTTTTCTCGACAGAAAGAAATCTAACAAGGCCATGTTTTACCCCCCAAATAGGCGTTTTAAGAAGCCCTTTTTCTCTTCTTCAATAAAACGGAAAGGACGCTCTTCCCCTAATAAACGTTCAACAGTATCTGCATATGCTTTTCCTGCATCGGATTCTGTATCCAGAATGACCGGTTCTCCCTGGTTAGATGAACGCAGTACAGATTGATCTTCTGGGATAACACCGATTAAAGGAATGCATAAAATTTCCAGAACGTCTTCCATACTGAGCATATCGCCACGATTTACACGGCCAGGGTTATAGCGAGTTAATAGCAGATGTTCTTTGATGGGATCTTCTCCCCGTTCAGCTCGTCGAGATTTAGAAGCCAGAATGCCCAGAATACGGTCTGAATCACGAACGGAAGAGACCTCAGGATTGGTTGTGATGATCGCTTCGTCAGCAAAATAGAGTGCTATTAACGCGCCACTTTCAATTCCTGCCGGGGAGTCGCAGATAATAAACTCGAAACCTTGTTTATCCAGATCGACTAAAACCTTCTCAACGCCTTCAGGGGTGAGAGCGTCTTTATCGCGGGTTTGCGATGCGGGCAAGATATAAAGATTCTCGGTACGTTTATCTTTAATTAATGCCTGATTAAGCGAGACGTCACCTTGGATAACGTTCACGAAGTCATAAACTACGCGGCGTTCACATCCCATAATCAGATCGAGGTTACGCAGGCCGATATCAAAATCGATAACGACGGTCTTTTTACCTCTTTGAGCAAGGCCGGTAGCAATGGCCGCGCTTGAAGTGGTTTTGCCAACGCCACCTTTACCTGATGTAACAACAATAATGCGTGCCATGAAGTGATTCCTTATTAAAAGGGCTAGATTAAAGGTTCAATAGTTAATTCATTATTTACCAGGCTAAGTTTTGCGGCTTTTCCTGCTAATTCAGTCGGGATTTTATCGCCGAGCCAATATTGCCCTGCGATAGAGATAAGTTCAGCATTTAAATGGGTGCAAAAAACCAGACACTCTTGATCGCCGGATGCGCCGGCTAATGCCCGACCACGCATCATACCGTAGATGTGAATATTGCCGTCTGCAATCAATTCGGCGCCGGCGCTTACATTACTGGTAACAATAAGATCACTGCCTTGGGCATAAATCCTTTGACCTGAGCGAACAGGTAAATTAATTATGCGGGTTTTTTTAATCTCGGGTTCTGCCGGTTTATTTTCCTTTGCTGGAGCTTTTTGTTTTTTACCTTCACTTAGTAGTGGTAGGGATGCTTTTATTACCGCTCTGCGTTGTTGCTCATCACGACAACCACTCATTCCGACAATACGGAATCCTGCTGAATCAATAGCATGATGCAGCGCTTTCAGATCAGCGTCTGCCGGCAGAGCGGAGATATTAATGACAACAGGCGCATTTTTCAGGAAATCCGGTGCTTGTTCCACTTTTTCCTGTAGGGCCTGTAGAATGATTTCTGGTTGGTCACTGTATAAATGAACAACCGAAAGCGTAAAATTACTGCCTTTTAGCTCAATTGGCGACTGTGACATCTATCCTGACTCAGATTCAGCAAATTTGAGATCACCCCAGAACAACCTCTGGGATACGATATTTTGAAATACAATAAACATGTTATAATTACTGAATTATTCAAGCAAGTTGTGACCTGAATTTAAAAGAGTTTATTATAATGATTTGTGCGATTTACAGAAGTCCGAGAAGGGAGCAAACATATCTTTATGTTGAAAAAAGAGATAATTTCTCTCGTGTTCCCGAAGAGTTACTGAAAAGTTTTGGTCAGCCTCAATATGCAATGACCATCTCTCTGGCAGACAGAAAGAAACTAGCAGGCGCCGATATAGAAAAGGTAAAAATATCGTTAATTGAGCAGGGTTTTTACCTACAAATCCCACCTCCGGTTGAAAACTTAATGAATGCGCATCTGAGCCAGATGGAAAAATAATAAGACCTTATTTTGCGATTAGTTTTGGCGTGGCGGCCGATGAGATGTGGCAAGAAGTGCTATAATTATGGGTGTGTTGCCTAATAAACCAGAGTGAGGAACGAATATGTATCAACACAGAGACTGGCAGGGGGCATTACTGGATCTTCCTGTCAATAAAGTGGTTTGCGTTGGTAGTAATTACGCTAAACATATTAAAGAGATGGGAACTCAGCCAGCGGAAGAACCCGTCGTTTTTATTAAGCCAGAAACTGCGTTGTGTGATATACATCAACCAATTGCAATTCCAAAGGATTTTGGCGCCGTTCATCATGAAGTTGAACTGGCTGTGCTGATTGGTACACCGTTGAAACAAGCGAATGAAGAGCGAGTTGGCGCTGCTATCGTGGGTTTTGCTGTTGCATTGGATCTCACCTTGCGTGATTTGCAATTTAAATTCAAGAAAGCGGGTCAACCGTGGGAAAAAAGTAAGGCATTTGATGGTTCTTGCCCAATATCTGGGTTTATTCGAATAAGTCATTTTGGTGATCCGCAGAATGTCCAATTTTCATTGGCGGTCAATGATGAACTACGGCAGAACGGTAATAGTAGCGATATGCTGACGCCAATTGTTCCTCTGATCAGCCATATGTCGCACTTTTTCACTTTGCGGCCGGGAGATGTGATTCTCACTGGTACACCGGAAGGTGTTGGAGCACTGGCAGCCGGTGATGTGTTAAAGGTTACTCTGAATGATAATTCACTCACAACTAGGGTGATTTGAATAATATAAGGAATAGTAGAAGTTATGTCTCAGCCTTTCTGGCAGGTAAAAACCTTAGATCAGATGACGGATGAAGAATGGGAGTCATTATGTGATGGTTGTGGGCAGTGTTGCTTACATAAATTGATGGATGATGATACCGATGAAATTTATTTTACTAACGTTGCTTGCAATCAGCTCAATATAAAAACGTGCCAATGTAAAAATTACGAAGATCGTTTCAGATATGAGCCGGATTGTATCAAGTTAACCCGTTATAATTTGCCGACTTTCGAATGGTTGCCACAGACTTGCGCATATCGTTTGCTTGAAGAAGGGAAGCCATTATTACCGTGGCATCCTCTGATTAAAGGTTCCAAATCAGCAATGCATAGCGAAAGAATTTCAGTTAGGTATATCGCTGTACGGGAAATTGATGTTGTAGAATGGGAAGATCATATTATCAATAAACCTTGATAATGATTTAGCTAACTATACCCGTCATCTTTCAAGTTGCCTCTTTGTTGGCTGTACTCGCTCACCCCGGTCACAGAGTTATCTATGCTCCCGGGGATTCGCTCCTTTGCCGTCGCGATGCATCTTGAAATCCATTGGGTATATATTTTAATAAATTATTTCTATGTTTCCCAAGTTGGGAGCTTGCTCCAGAGTTAAGTTATCCAATGGTATATCCACCAAGAATAAACTAAAGGTTGATTGTATATAATTGCATCTATACTATTACCATTAGGTAATTGAACCTGCGGTCTACTATAGGAGGCATAAAGTATGCCAATACATGTGGGAAACATAGAAAAGATTACCAATGATTTCATCCAATTGAGTGAATTAGAGTTCAATCGTGTTCTGTATGATGCGCTTAATTCCTCTGGTACTAATATTGTGCATGATGTGGATGAACTCATTTTTCCGCCAGGTTACCGGTTGATCAGGGTTGATAACAGGTTAGATTTGGATGATATAGATGAGCCTTACTTTGAATTAGCATTACTTAGTGATGAAACAAAAGAGGTGGTTTATTACAACAAAGTGATTGTAATAAGTGATTTGGTGCTTAACTGCCGTCCCGCTTCGCAGATACTTGTGTGGCGAACGAGGAAGCCACAACATAAAGCGGCATTAAGTGATTTGGCCGCTAAAATCTTTTTCCACTATCTGATTAAAACCTATGATGTTGTTGCTTCAAATATAAGTCAAATAATAGAAGGCACCTCTTTTTGGCAAGCCAGAATGTATGAGGCGTTACAATTTGGGCTTTATGTTTACGGTTATGATGTTATGACCTGTGAATTAAGAAATATTTTAGCTGAAGATGATGTCAGCAAAGAGCAGAGTTGGTTATGGGGTAATGCGGAATATTATATGGATAGATTGGCGATTATTTCCAGAATCAAACTGCCTAATAAGTAATTAATTTTGCCAGGTTATATATAAGGTAAATATAATGGTTCGAATTAATTCGAACCATTATTAATTAATTACAAAGCGCCGGAAATCCAAACATTGATTTTATCATAGAAAGATTTAATTGATTCCCATGCTCTGCTTATCCATTCAGAGAGTTGTCTGGTTGCATCAAGTATAAAATTTGAAAGTCTGCCAAACAAGCTGGAGAAGAATGCATTAGTTTTTTCCATAAAACTTTGTATTGCTGCTCTGGCGTTAGGAAATTGTAACCCAAATTGAATGGCTTTATCGTAACTTGTATCAATTTGTCTGTTGTTCTCATCTTTGGTTCTTTGACGAGATTTATTCATGTTATCGATCCAGTCTTGGTCTGCGTTGTCTGGATCAGCGATAATTGCTGCCTTATATTTCTGTGTGCTATCAGTTACACTTGCCTTGGAAATGTTTGTTGTTGAATTGGCGCCAGATTTCACAGAATCTTTCAATTGATTAATAATACCATCTGCTTCCTTATTTTCCGTAATATCTATACTTCCGTATTGTTCCGCAAGCATATTTGCATATGCCTGGAGTTCAGGTGTCGATGGCATAAATGGTTCAATTTTAGAATCATTTAACATACGTTTTGCGTGTTGGCGCATTTCGTTCATGAAGTCGATAAATTGAATATCTATCGGTGTAATATTAGACATAAATTATTTCCTTTTATTTAGTTAGTAAACTATCTATTAAATGTAAAAATGTATAATTCTTTATTTAAATTAGAAGGAATAAGTTAAAAATAAATTACATTATATATCTATTTCTGTTGTTTTTGGTTCTCCTATAATATTTGAAAATTCAATGTCAGTGGTGAATTTATTACTTAGATATTATTATCTAGAGGTGACGGAAAGTGTTTTCCGGCACCTAAATAAAACATTTGGATAAACAGAGTTTAATCCTGAGTCCATTCAAGGAATTCCACTCTGTTAAATGTTTAATGCTAACTTTATAAATGAGTTTCTTAATTACTGAACTTAATCTTTCAGTTTATAAACCAATGTATTATCGGAATGAGATAGTGTCAGTTTTTGACCTTTCAGCTTCACTTTAACGCCATCAGCTAATACTTTACCAATCAGGTAATCCCATTGATTCAACTTATCATCAGCACAAAGCATCTGAGTACTGGCGAGGTTTTTAACGGTCAATACACCATCTTTTAGTTTTCCTTGGCCCATAAAGAGATTACACATGGAACCAGAAATATGCATTTTTTCACCGAATTCAATAGTTGGTACGCGACCATCTTGATTTTTCGCGCTTTCGCCATTAACGCTCACCAGGACAAATTTGTTATGTTGTAAATCATCAATTGACACGTTCTCCGTCGCTGAAGCTTGGAATGTGGCTAACAATAAAGTTGCTGTTGCCAAAGGTAGTATTTTTTTCATGTTTATCTCCTATATATTATTTTAAAGGTACTTATTAACAATATTCGGGCAATGTTCCCCGTTGAGTAGTTGCTGGATATTCCTCAGCGTAATTTCACTGATACTGGTTAAGGCTTCTTCTGTCAGAAATGCCTGATGACCGGTAAACAGCACGTTATGGCATGAAGACAAACGACGAAAAATATCATCCTGAATTACGTCATTAGATTTGTCTTCAAAAAAGAGATCGCGTTCATTCTCGTAAACATCCATACCCAGAGCGCCAATCTTTTGTTGTTTTAATGCGTTAATGGCGGCAACGGAATCAATCAAAGCTCCTCGGCTGGTATTGATGATCATGACGCCGTTTTTCATTTTGCTGAAAGCAACTTCATTCAGCAGATGATGGTTTTCTGGTGTTAACGGGCAATGAAGGGATATGACATCGGATTGTGCATACAGCGTATCCAGATCGACATATTCGACGCCGAGATCCAAAACAGCTTGATTGGGGTAAGGATCATGAGCCAGCAGGCGCATACCAAAACCGTTAAGAATACGTAGGGTTGCAATACCAATCTTACCGGTTCCGATAATTCCTGCGGTACGGTTGTGCATATTGAAACCAATTAAGCCTTCAAGAGAGAAATTGGCGTCACGGGTACGTTGATAAGCCCGGTGAATACGGCGGTTTAAGCACAACATTAATCCGACGGTATGTTCAGCAACAGCTTCAGGAGAATAGGCTGGAACCCGTACAACCTGAATACCCAATTCTTTAGCCGCATCCAGATCGACATTATTAAAACCTGCACAACGTAATGCGAGGATTTTTATATTCATTTCAGCCAATTCTTCAAGCACTTCACGGTCAGCATTATCGTTGACGAAAATACAAACAGCATCTGCGCCAATAGCGTTTTTGGCCGTTTTTGGACTGAGAAGGAAATCGAAAAACTCGAAATCATAACCAAATCCGAGCTTTTTATTGACCTGCTCCAGATGTTTATGGTCATACTGTTTGGTACTGTAAACGACTAATTTCATGGAATTATCTCCGCTATAATTTAAGTAGCTAATAAATTGTTTTGGGCTTAAATTATTGCTGACGTAAAGGGTTAAATAAACCAATAAATTAATTAACTCTATAAGTGTATTGCTTGTTGTTCCCCTATATGTTCCATATAATTTGCTTAATAATCAATGTCTTAGTTTAAGGTTTGTCTGCTAAATTATGGAATAACAATAGAGGTAATCGATCTAAGGCTTAATAAGGAGAGGAAAGAACTTGATAACCAAAGGGTTAAAAATATTCATTACTATACTGATGCTGTTGGTATTGCTGATAGCGGCGGGATGGTTTTCTGTTCCTCATTGGTTACCTAAAGTCGCCAGTCACTGGCTACCTCCAGGTATGACGGTTTCATTGAAACAACCAGAATGGAAAAATGGAGCTTTGCAACTGGCTGATATTTCATTGCGGGTGAAGGATTGCAGGCTCATTCGTGTATCGCGATTATCTGTTAATTACCCATATTCAGAGATAGATAACGGTTATCATTGGCAATTAAATGTTGCGGATCTTAATGGGGATATCAATTGTCTAAATCAGTTGCCTGAATCTACGCAGGGCCTTGCTCCATTGTCGGTTGCTGATATTTTAGCTCTTATTCCACACGGAAGTTTGTCTGTGGATAATCTTTCTTTTCATCTCTGGCAAGATTTTGCTGGAAAACTAAAATTCAATTCATCTCCTCAGGGGCAAAAACTGAGTTATCAGGGGCAGAATGTTAAATTGTCAGCGCATATTTATGGTAAGGAATCGCTAGTTATTGACCAACTGGCAATTAAATTACCAGAACAGGAAATTAGTCTTAATGGTGAGATGACTTTACCACTTAATATAGACAAACTACCTCCTCATGGTGAAGTAAAAGGTAAAATTATTGCCAGGCAATATATGCACCCGCTAAATATCAAGTTAGGTTGGCAAGGGAAATCCGGCAAACTTATTATCAGAGAAGAGGGGGTGACAGCGCCTGTGGCGGAATTGCCTTGGCAGTTTAATCAACAACAGCTTGATATTATTGATGGGAAATGGCGATGGACTGGTGCGGGACAGCCTCTTTCTGGTGGAATGAATATTAAGATTGCTCATTGGCAACAAGGATTGGATAACCTGCTAATGAGCGGCCGTATCAATTTGGTCACGCAGGGCAAGCGTGGTAAAGCAAATATTGTGTTAACGATAAAACCTGGCCGGATAAGCTCATTAAATACGCAACTTCCTTTTCAATTAACCGGTCAGATTAATGTGCAGGATATGATTATGACCATGTCATTGCCTGTGATAATTAATGGTCCGCTGGCTAATCCGAAAATGACTTTCCAGTCAGGCTCATTATTTCGGGTTTGGGGGCGTTTGTCTGATGAATTTATTGTTAAAGATGCTCGATCACCGTTAGCGGGAACTTATCTGACGCGTGAAGGTTTTACTGGTCGGTTACAAGCGATCGTGAATGCACAACATCGTGACTGGGGAAAATTCCGTTTGCATCTTGATGGTCATGCTGAAGATTTTATGCCGGATAGAGGCTATTGGCGTTGGAATTATTGGGGGGATGGCTATTTACCGCCACTACAAGCTAAATGGGATATCGCTGGAAAAGGAGGCTGGCGTGACACATTGATTAGCGTCAACGAAATGACCACTGGCTTTAATGTTATTAAACACGGCATGATCCGGGTGGATACGCCGCGTCTACAATTAACCAAACCATTGGCATGGCAACGTTCGGAGAAATTTCCCACCTTTAATGGTGAGTTACGACTGATAGCGAAAAAAACATCGTTTCGATCTGGTGGCTTTTTGCCTCCCACTGAGCTGACAGCAAAATTGACTGGGGAAAGCCCGAACAACTTTATTGTTAACGGTGAGCTTTCATCAAGAAATATTGGCCCGATTCCTTTTTACAGTCGTTGGGATGGAGCAAGATTGCGTGGTGAGGCGCGTTGGCCTACGCAATCTTTACTCGCATTTCAGCCGTTGATACCTAAAGATTTAGGGATAAACTTGCGTGCAGGTGATCTTTATGCACAGGCTGCTTTTTCTGCCACAAGAGGGCAAGGTTTTGTTGCGGGTGGTCACTGGATGGTAAAAAATGGCAGCATGTGGCTTAAGGATGGTGAAATCAGTGGCCTTAATTTTGTCTTACCGTGGCGGCTGAAAGATAGTACCTGGCAATTTGGTGTTAAATCGCCGGTTCAGCTACGAGTGAAAACAATTAATAATCTGTTTGAAATGCATAACTTGACGGCGGATTTACAGGGATTTTATCCATCATCGGAACAAAAACCGCTGGAATTGACTAATGTGAATGTAGGTATATTGGATGGGAGTATTAACTTAGATAAATTGAGATTTCCTCAGCATCAGCCTGCTATTTTGACGCTTGATAAATTGGAGTTAAGCCGCCTTTTTACTGTGTTGAAAGTTAAACAATTTGCGATGTCCGGCAAAATCAGCGGAAAATTGCCGTTGTTTATTAACAATGAACGCTGGATAGTTCAGCAAGGTCGGATTACCAATATTAACCATATGACCTTACGTCTGGATAAAGACACGATAGATTCCATTAACAAAGATAATATTTCCGCCGGTGCTGCTATGGATTGGTTACGCTACTTAGAAATCAGTCGATTACGGGCGCAAGTCAATCTTGATAATTTAGGGGTTTTGGCACTTAATGCTGAAATTCAAGGTGTTAATTCATTAAGAGATAAAAAACGGCAAGTCAAGCTGAATTACCGTCATGAAGAGAATATCTTTCACTTATGGCGTAGCTTACGGTTTGGCAACAATCTTGAAGATTGGTTACAGCAGAATATATCTGTATTAAATGGGAGTGATAAATGACAAAACAAACCAGAACGAAGCTGTTCTTACTATCAATAGGGTCCTTAATACTGTCAGGTTGTATACGCCTTGAAGTGGCAACACCTGAAAAGCCCATTAATATTAATATGAATGTCAAAATTGAGCATGAAATTCAGATAAAAATAGACAGACAAGTTGAAGAGATGCTCAAGAATAACGCGGGCTTATTCTAAGGGGTTGGCATTATGAAGAAGATAGGTATGGGAATATTGTTATTGGCTAGCGCATTGTTCAGCGCTTTCGTTGGAGGAATGACCCTGAATGAGGCAAAGCAGAAAGGGTTAGTTGGTGAAACTTTCAGTGGTTATCTGGCTATAGTGAAAGCAGATAGTCAGGCACAGGCTTTGGTGACAGAGATTAACCAGGCTCGTGAGAAAAAATACGCAGAGATTGCGGCTGGCAATAATATTTCTACAAAGCAAGTGGCTAAACTGACTGGCGAAAAATTGGTGAACAGAGCTGAATCTGGTGAATATGTGCTTGGTATTAATGGTAAATGGTTGAAGAAATAAAAGCGCGTCGGATGACGCGCAAAAAACAGCAATATAAAAATATAGGTAATGTATGAATTATGAACAAAAACGTGGCAATTAGGAAGCGATTGCTTCTAAAATTTCACGAGCAGTTTGTTGCGCTTGATTGGCGGCATCAGGGCTTAACCCTACACCTTCGGCAAATACAAACTCTACATCAGTGAGGCCAATGAAACTGAGGAACAGGCGCAGATAAGGCACCAACAGATCACTAGGGCCGTCTTTATGAATGCCGCCACGGCTGGTCAGAATGATTATCCGTTTGTCTTTTAGCAGACCTTCAGGGCCATTTTCGGTGTAACGGAAAGTCACGCCAGCACGGGCTATCAGGTCAAAATAGTTTTTCAATTGGGTTGGAATGTGGAAGTTGTACATAGGCGCGGTTATAACAATAACGTCATTATCCTGCAATTCCGCAATCAGTTCGTCAGATAGTGCTAATGCCTCTTTTTGGCGAACAGTCATTTCATTGCCGCTTGGGCGTAATGCATGAACCAGTTCATTATCCAGAACAGGAATGGGTTGCGCGGCCAAATCACGTATCTTAATGCGGTCATCAGCATGATTGGTTTGCCACTTTTCAATGAAGAAATCTGCCATTTGGTTAGTATGTGAGTGCTGCGCCATAATGCTGGATTTAAGAACCAGAACTTTACTCATTTTTATTCCTTAAATTAACTTTTGGTAATTCACTTGTTAATCACGATATAGTCATTCTATGAGTTATTATCTTCTGGTAATAGAGCAATATTTAGAGCTCAGTATTCAAATTTATTGAAAAACTTTTACCTGTGTTGATATGGCGTAGCGGGGAAATATCCGCCGAAATTATTGCCAATAGATGGGATGTGCTACTATATGTTGTCAATAAAAACGTGTTGCCAATAAGAACTATGTCATCAATAAGAACTATGTCATCAATAAAAGCTGGCTAATCAGTAAAGTTAAGAAGTTACAAGGATCAATATAAGTGAAAGAGTCTCAGAAAATCATTAACCGTCAGGCTGCTTGTCCAACGATCAAATATCCAGAAAACTTGCCCGTCAGCCAGAAGAAAGATGATATCTACAAAGCTATTCGTGACCATCAGGTTGTCATTATTGCCGGTGAAACCGGTTCGGGTAAAACAACACAGATCCCAAAAATTTGTCTTGAACTAGGTCGGGGAATAAAAGGTCTTATCGGTCATACTCAACCCCGTCGATTAGCTGCTCGCGCGGTTGCCAATCGTTTGGCGGAAGAATTGGAAACCTCAGTGGGTTCTGCTGTCGGTTATAAAGTCCGTTTTAGTGATCATGTGGGCGACAATACGTTGGTTAAGCTGATGACCGATGGTATCTTGCTGGCGGAACTGCAAAATGACAGGCTACTTAAACAGTATGACACGCTCATTATCGATGAGGCGCATGAGCGTAGTCTGAATATTGATTTTATTCTGGGTTATTTGCGTCAGTTGCTGCCAAAACGTCCTGATTTGAAAGTGATTATTACCTCAGCGACTATCGATCCTGAGCGTTTTTCCCGCCATTTTAATCATGCGCCGATTATTGAAGTTTCTGGCCGTACCTATCCGGTAGAAGTGCGGTATCGTCCGGTTATGGGGGAAGATAATGACGGAGAGCGGGATCAGCTTGAGGCAATTATTGATGCTATTGATGAACTTAACCGGGAAGGGCCTGGGGATATTCTGATCTTTATGAGTGGTGAGCGGGAGATTCGCGATACAGCGGATGCGCTGAATAAACTGAATCTGCGTCATACCGAAGTACTGCCGCTATTTGCGCGTCTTTCTAACAGTGACCAGAACCGAATTTTCCAGTCACATACGGGACGGAGAATTGTGTTGGCGACTAACGTGGCAGAAACCTCGTTGACGGTACCGGGAATTAAATATGTGATTGATACCGGATATGCCCGTATCAGCCGTTACAGTTATCGGACGAAAGTACAGAGGTTGCCGATTGAGCCAATATCACAGGCGTCGGCTAATCAACGGAAAGGGCGTTGCGGACGTGTGTCTGACGGGATCTGTATCCGGTTGTATTCGGAAGATGATTTCCTATCTCGGCCGGAGTTCACTGATCCGGAAATCCTGCGTACTAATCTGGCATCGGTGATTCTACAAATGACAGCAATTGGCCTTGGGGATGTTAGTGCTTTTCCATTTGTGCAACCGCCTGATAAACGTAATATTCAGGATGGTGTTCGGCTTCTGGAAGAGCTTGGGGCTATTGACCAGAGCATGATTAACCAGAATACAACGGTTAAAGGTAATTACTGTCTTACATCAATTGGGCGACAACTTGCACAGCTCCCGGTTGATCCTCGGTTGGCGCGTATGGTATTGGAAGCTCGTCATCATGGTTGTGTGCGTGAAGTGATGGTCATCACCTCTGCGCTGTCTATTCAGGACCCAAGAGAGAGACCACTGGAGAAACAGCAGGCTTCTGATGAGAAGCATCGTCGATTTGCTGATAAAGACTCCGATTTTATTGCATTTCTGAAATTATGGGATTTTTTAAAAGAGCAGCAAAAGGCACTCTCTTCTTCACAATTTCGCAAGCTTTGCCACCAAGATTATCTTAACTACCTGAGAGTCAGAGAGTGGCAGGATATATACACTCAGTTACGACAGGTTGTGAAAGAAATTGGTCTGTCGGTAAATAGTCAGGATGCAGATTACCGTAGTATTCATACTGCGTTACTTTCTGGGCTGTTATCCCATATTGGTCAAAAAGACACAGATAAACAGGAATATACCGGTGCGCGTAATGCGCGTTTTGCTATTTTTCCGGGTTCTGGCTTATTCAAGAAGCCGCCTAAATGGTCAATGGCGGCGGAATTGGTTGAAACGAGTCGCTTGTGGGGGCGGATTGCTGCGCGGATAGAACCTGAATGGGTTGAACCGTTAGCCGGGCATCTGGTGAAGTATCATTATAGCGAGCCGCACTGGCAAAAATCTCAGGGTGCGGTAATGGCGAAGGAAAAAGTCACTTTATATGGTTTGCCGATTGTGGCTAGTCGTCAGGTTAATTACAGCAAAATTGATCCAATGCTTTGTCGCGAATTGTTTATCCGCCATGCGCTGGTGGAAGGTGATTGGCAAACTCGACATGCATTTTTCCGAGCGAATCTGAAATTACGTGAGGAAATTGAGGAGTTAGAACATAAATCCCGTCGTCGTGACATTTTGGTGGATGATGAAACCTTGTTTAGTTTCTATGATCAACGGATACCTCAGAATGTGATTTCTGCTCGCCATTTTGATCGCTGGTGGATGAAAATAAACAAAGGGCAACCGGATTTGCTCAACTTTGAAAAAAATATGTTGATCAAAGGTGATGCCGATAAAATCAGCGCGTTGGATTACCCTAATTATTGGTATCAGGGGACACTGAAATTACGGCTTAGCTACCAGTTTGAGCCGGGCACGCAAGCTGATGGCGTGACAGTTCATATTCCGCTGCCGGTGTTGAATCAGGTTAAGGATGAAGGATTTGATTGGCAGATCCCAGGTATTCGTTATGATTTAGTTGTTGCGCTGATTAAATCATTGCCAAAGCCGGTTCGTCGTAATTTTGTCCCGGCGCCAAACTATGCTCAGGCATTTATGGAGCGGGTACCTCAACCACAATCGACCTTGTTAGATAGCTTTGAGAAAGAGTTACGGCGGATGACTGGTGTTACGGTGTCACGTGATGATTGGCAGTTAGAGCAAGTACCAGAGCATCTCAAAATGACATTTCGAGTGGTAGGAGAGAAGAATCGGACTATCGCTGAGGGTAAAGATTTATCTGCACTGAAATTACATTTGAAAGAGAAAGTTCAGGAGACACTTTCCGCTGTTGCCGATGATGGGATTGAACAGAGTGGGCTGCATATTTGGAGTTTCGGTGAATTACCGGGACGATATGAGCAAAAACGTGGTGGCTACTCTGTCAAAGCATTTCCTGCGCTGGTGGATGAAAAAGAGAGTATCGGTATCAAATTGTTTGAAACTGAGTTGGAGCAACAAATTGCCATGTGGGAAGGCACTCGTCGGCTGTTGTTGCTCAATATTCCTTCACCAATTAAATACTTACATGAGAAATTGCCGAATAAATCCAAATTGGGGCTCTATTTTAATCCTTATGGCAAGGTATTGGATTTGATTGACGATTGTATCTCTTGCGGCGTGGATAAATTGATGGCAGTGAATGGCGGGCCAGCTTGGAATGAGCAGGGTTTTATTCAGCTGCAGGACAAAGTGCGGTCTGAGTTAAACGATGCTGTCGTGGAAATAGCTAAGCAGGTAGAGCAGATACTCACTACTATTTTTGCGATTAATAAACGCCTTAAGGGGAAAATTGATATTTCTCTGGCTCTGGCGTTATCGGATATCAAAGAGCAGCTTTCTGGTTTGGTTTTCAAAGGATTTGTCACCGCTAATGGTTGGAAACGTTTGCCGGATGTCCTGCGTTATCTGCAAGGCATTGAGCGCCGTCTTGAAAAATTAGCGATTGATCCGCACAGAGATAGAGCGCAAATGGGGCGAGTTGAAAATGTTCAGCAACAGTGGCAACAATGGCTGGCGAAATTATCACTGCAACAAAAACAGTTGCCTGAGGTGCAAGAGATTCGTTGGATGATTGAAGAACTGCGGATCAGCTTGTTTGCTCAGCAATTGGGTACGCCATATCCGGTCTCTGATAAGAGAATTTTACAAACGATGGAGCAGATTGCTTTTTGATTAAAGAGGAAGGCCATATTCTAAACTGCACCGCAAATTTTACATTTGTGGTGTCGTTTTTTTATGGGTTAGCAAAGCCACCTATTCTAAAGGTGGCTTTCTACTGAGACTGAAATGAATGGACTGGTTAGCAGGTACTTTCCGTATGTTTGGTTTTGTTAGCTTCAACGAAAGCATTAACCATCGCGGTTTTATTTTTGCGGTTACGCTCGTAGTCAGCCTGAGTTGCCTTCTTCTTGGTTGCTGTAGCACGTTTTAACAACATAATCGCCTCCTCCTAAATCTTCATACTCTAATATTAATCTTGACTGTACCTTTTGTAAAAGTCTTTCATAGGTTCTTTTGTGAGAATCACTGTAGCCACTAAAGTACAGGTAATGAACTTTAGATTCTTCAATATAATCCAGAATGTATGATATTAAGACATTAAAGAAGTAGTTATTTTCATTTCTATTGTAATGAACAGTTTTATCTATTTTATCAAATGGAGTCCTGCCATTTAATTCGTCTATAGGGATTGATTCATAAGCTTGATCGAAGAAGATGATAGACACAGCGAATAAAATGTTTGGATTAACATCGTATATTTCAGCAATTCTTTCGGCTCCGACAATATCGTCAGTTAATGGAAAAAATACTAACCGAAAGGTTTGCGGTTTTTTACTGTTAAAAGTGAATTCAATGTCGTAACTGCTAACCTTACCTATTCCACCAATGGTTTTATTCTTGAGACTATGATATTTGGTCATTCTTTAACACTGTTGCTGTTTTGATAATGGTTTATTATACCAATATTACATTGTCGCTATTCTTTCTAATTGCCTAATATGCGAGCGGGTTCCAAATTTTATGTAATTGCGTCATTCAGTTAATTGGGTTTCCACGCCCGGTCACAAATTTATCTGTGACGTATTTGACTTGTCTGAATCTAAACAACGCGTCAATAAAATTTATTGAAAATAATTGTTAATTGTGTCACAAAACGCCATTTTTACTACTAATGATTCATTTCATTCTTATTTATAATGATATTATGGATTTTTTTAAATAGGGTGTGCAAAATGCCATTCATGGCCATGCTTTTTATGTCAATTATAACGTTTTTCTTCTTAACTATATTAGTTAACTATTTTTTCATATTAGAACGAAATGTAAAAAAAACTATATGGGTATCGTTATTAATGACTATTATTTTCATATTCAGCCTCTTTGCCCCAACAATTCTTTATCAAAATATTTTCTAGTTGATAAATATATTTCATATAGTCGCGAATTTAATGCGCGATTAATGGCTATTTAGTCGATTTATAGAGGAATAGCCATTATTAATCTCCTTCAGAAAACGATTTTGAATTACCTGTAGCAGAAATAAGCTTTTGTAAGCATTTTTCACCATTTTTACTTTTATACAGTACACGAATACTATCAACGACATACTGATTTAATTCTGCTTCTGTTCCTTGATAAAAAGGCAGTGAGCAGACAGAGTCAGTGCTAATTGAAACATTGGAATCATCAAGAATAGATAATACTCCGTTTACGTTTTTCGGTAATGCAGTGCTTTGTGAATATTTCCACGTCATACCTGTTTCCATTAGTAAATATTAATAAATTTAACTTTAAACTTAATAAATATTTTTAAAAGCATAATTTTGTAAAAAAATAAATCTTTTGTAAATTAATTTATGAAAGGCGGATTCGACTAAACTAAATAAGTGCAATTTTTCAGAAAGGCGGTCAGTTGCTATAAGTAGGCATCTTTCCCACCATAGGAAATCTATGGTCACCCCCATTTTTGCAACACTAATTTTGATGAATTTTTGGCTTGCTTAAATCTATCCGGCGTCACTATAGGTAAGGATACCCGCGCCTCGATGAGTTCTGCGCCTGATGAACCTTAAAATGCACTCGGCTTCAAAGAGCCACTTTCCTCTTTAGGTTTATCATCAGGCCGATAGGCCGTTCATGTCATCAATAATCAGTCTTCGCAAAACCAGATGGGTAACGTGTATTTAACTGCTTAATAATTAACCTATTGAATTAGATTGATATTTATTATACCTGATATTCATTTTGCTGAGTGGTGATGGCCCAGGCTATTCGTGCCAGCTTGTTTGCCAAAGCACAGGCAACCACATTCGAATGCTTCTTGCTAAGTTGTTCCCGAACCCACTCAGCCAATCTGCCCTGCTGATGCTCAAGCCGCATCATGAACGCGCGGGCGCACTGAACCAGCAACCTGCGCAAATTTTTGTCGCCTCGCTTGCTGATACCCAACAGGGTGGATTTGCCTCCCGTGCTGTATTGTCGGGGCACAAGCCCTGTAGAGGCAGCAAAATCCCTGCTGCATGAAAATTGTTTACCGTCACCAAGCTGGGATGAGAGCAAGCTGGCAGTAATTGGCCCAACACCCGGTATTGTCATCATGCGTTGAGCTGTATCATCTGTTTTGATTGACTGGTTTAATTCTGATTCCAGCGCCGTTATTTGCTCAACAAGATAAAGATAGTGGGCGTGTAATTTCATCAGCAAACGGCTCAGGTAATCGGGGATTTCGTGTTCCGCCAGCACCAGAGATAACCGCTTAATGACCGCGTCGCCTTTTGGCAGGCTGATACCAAACTCCAGCAAAAAGGCATGCATCTGATTAGTGGTTTTTACCTTATCTCTGATGAGTGATTCTCTGACACGATGTAGCGCTCTCATCGCCTGCTGAGTCTCTGTTCTCGGTTGGACAAAACGCATTGAGGGCCGTGATGCCGCCTCACATATCGCCTCAGCATCGACAAAATCATTTTTATTACTTTTGACAAACGGGCGGACAAACTGCGGAGAAATGAGCTTGGCGTCATGCCCAAAATCGCCAATCCGTCGCGCCATAAAATGAGCGCCTGCACAGGCTTCCATCACAACCGTTGAAGAGGGGCACTCTGCCAAAAACTGCATTAGCTTGGTACGCGTCAATTTTTTACGCAGAATTGCCTTGCCGGATTTGTCCTGACAATGGATATGGAAGGAATGCTTGCCGAGATCGATACCAATCAGTGTAACGTTTTGCATGATGGCCTCTCCAGAAAGAAAATACTCGATAAGAGTATTGCTCACAGGGTGGGGGGGTGACCATCTCATTATGCACTATGACCTATACACAATGACCGAAACAGAAAGATACCCGATTTCCAGTTAAAAAAAGCCGTAAAAATAACGCTGGAAGTAAAAAATGGATAAAAAGGTTAATTTGGAAAGACTTAAGTCCTGAACAGGAGGTTGATTATTTGAAGCGACATAAAGGGATATTTTTGCATCATGAGACGATTTATAGGCTGATTTATAAAGATAAAATAGAGGGTGGTGATTTATGGAAACATCTCCGAATTGCCAGCAAACCCTATCACAATCAATTATACAAAAATAGTTAATATCCTAATTTAGAATAAAATTCTGTTATTGTTTTTTTGAACTAGACTTTGATTGATGTGAGTTGCGATAAATCACTTTTACAATGATTTAATATGTTAATTATTAAATAATGGTATTTAATTGAAGGAGGACATATGAGTCCCAAGAATGATTTTAAAGCTTTTTCTATTAATAATAATGCAAATGTAGTGAGTCAAGATAAATATGAAGAGGAGCAAAGTTTAAAAACGGGGTTTCCCCCAAATAATGTTACCACTCATGTATTAAATAAAGTATTACGTCAGTCATCAACAATAGCATCTGTTGTGGCTAATTTTATATCTATACAGAGTGGGAATGATATTAAAGATAATGGGGATATGGAAACCATTAATAAGGCTTTTATAGATTCATTGAAGAATCATACGAAGGAACAGTTTACTTCTCAATTATCGCCTAATGGTTATCAGAAGTTTCCCAGTGGATTGATACTTCAGTGGGGAAGACATCCATTTAAAGTATTAACTGAAAACAGGGTAGTTCTACCGACTTCTTTTCACCATAGTTGTCTGGCTATTGTTATGATCGATACTGGATGGGCTTGTTTGCCAATGGCTGCCGCACCTAACGGAACATTGAATAGTTTTAACGCTTGGGTGAGTGGGCGGGCTAATGATTTTCTTGGACATGAATTTGCTCTCACTCCTAATGATAAGCCAAATAGTATAAATGGACAATATCTTGCAATAGGTTTTTAAATAATATTCTTGAAGTAAAAGTGAATAACTGAAAACCGAAACCAACTCCGGATTATACTTTTAATATTTTATTATAATATCGTGCAGGTTAATTATATGATTAAGAAAAGTTTCTAATGTATGACTAGAATTCTCCTTAATAGAGTATTTCTATTTAATTGTTTGTGTTAATTGGAGAATTGTGGGTTGTCATCAGCCAAGTGAAGATCATATTATTTCACTTGGCATTTTTCATATAAAAATAATCAAATAACAGCGCATCAGACAAGAAATAAACTTCCTATAACTGATGCAGATAAACGTATTACTGATAAGTTAATGTCATTGTTGCGGTTACATTTGCTTGGCCGGGGGTAATATTGTGATCGGTCTGAAAATAGCGGGCGTGTAAAGGGATAGATAACCTCCCACCTGAATAGCTGTTACCAATATTTATTTGTGAATGAATAATAACAGGTTGGTTGTTGTAAAGAATTTGCATACCCACACCGGAAGCTGTTGTGCGATTATCATTTTGATCAAGCGCCCATACATGATATAAATTATTTTTTGCTTTTTTTCCATCAAGCATTAATTGTATCTGGACATCATCATCACAATCTAAAATAACCTCAAAATCTTTCCCTCCTGCGGTGCTATTAATGCCAGAAAAATCACTTTTTTTGATATCGCCCATAGGAACATTAATATTATTATTTCTCAGTGAGCAACTTTTAGTAATAATGCGGGTATTTCCCAAGCGATAAGTATGAACAACGTGGTTATTTACTCGTGCCTGAATTAATTGATCGTTTCTGACAAACCCAGAACTTGTTGTTGGTGCTATTTTTATTAGCTGAATTGTCAAATAACCCCATGTTTTACCACAATACCAACGACCGGAATTGTCGCAGCTTACGGGGTTATTAGCGATACGGGGTAGCCAGTCAATACCATAGCCGGGACCCCAGGTATTTATTCTGATACCAATACCGGGAACACCGGATTCGTAAATAGCATCCTTGTTATAATCTGCACTTTTATAGGATGTATATCCCCATGATGTAGTAATTTTTGTATCGCAATAGAAGATATTACTTTTATTGTCTAATTCATCTGCACGATATTCATAAATGGTTGTGCCAATAGGGTGATCCCTTGGGACATATAGGGTTCCAAAAGAGAGATGAGTGATTTCTGGTTTAAATCCTTTCTCGAACTGGCAGTTAGCAGCGAAACTATAAGGACTGGCTATCAAACCAATTAATAAGTTGGTGATAATGAGAAAATATTTAAATTTATTGTAAATATTAAACATAGCGTTTTCCTGTGGGAATTATTTACAGTGTGCTTCTATTATATAAATACCGGATAAAGGACTTTTTTCTGGTAGTTTGTAATTAACGATGCATTCCTGAATATCTTTATAACCCCATTTAACGAATAATCGTCCATTATCGGGTAAACCAGTGAGGTAAACTTGCCCTTCGTGACCAACAATAGCGCTATTTACTTCATCGATATCATGGCGTTTTTCTAACGTAACAACCGCGCCAAAAGGAATAGGATTTTCTTGATAATAGAGATTGATGAGAGCTCTGTGGCCTATTCTGGTTTTAAAATCCGCCAGGACTAATGCCCCCCGAGTAGGAATAACGGTTTGAGCATTAACGTCAATATCGACATTATCTGCTAACGAATGCGTGTCCAAGGCAATCCGATTTTTCCGGTAACTACTGACATAAGGAATAACCGCATAACCATTCCAATCGGTGGCGATACCAGCATTATTTTGGATCTTTATTCCTTGAGCGCCATCAGCCCGGACTAATGCTAATGTATCTCCCAAATATTGTGAAAGAGTAATGCCGTATGGATGAGCAACAATACCTCCCTGGAGGCCATAATTCAGTTGGTGAGAATGGCGATCATAGCTATAACCGGTATTAAATTGACCATAAGCGCCTTTATATTCCGCATGAATATGACCGCCAGCGCCAGTACCGTGATTCGTGTAACTCTGTTGTAAGCTATAGATTAGATTATTGTCTTCCAGCGCTGTGCCGCTTAAACCGATTTGGTGAGAAATATCTTTGTTTTTATTGGTATTGAAATTGTAACTGGCCCAGCTATTCTTTAGCCAACGATCTAATGGAATCTGTATGCTGAATGAAAAAAGCTGCTCATTTTTATCCGTATCTGGAAGTTGGCTATAGGTATAATTTAGACTGTAATTAATATTATTGTAATTGGTGCTATAACCTGCATTGATATTACGTTCATAGCCACGTTGTTGCCAATAATTTTGTTGAAAGGCGGACAGATATAAACTGCCAAAGTTTCCCAAAGATTGATTAATATGCAATTGTAATTTACTTCTTTTATTGGTGCGGTAACGCCAGTCACTTTTATTAGAATCATCTATGTCATTGGCTTCTTTAAAATCGTAAAAACCACGTGTCGAATAGTGATAACCTGCCACAGTAAAATTAGTTCCGGTTAATGAAAGATCTTTTGCATATTGAAAACGGTAGGATTGCCCTTTGGTACTGATATTGGATGGTAAATCGGTGTTAGCATGAGTGATATCAAAAGAGAGAGAACCCAATATACCAAGGTTATAACCTGATCCTAAAGCGATGGATCGATAATCTTTTGAAAAAATCGTACCGCCATAGGTAGTGATATTATTAGAAAAACCATAGATTAATGCGCCTTGAGCAAAGTTAGGTTCTCTCTTATGATTATTTGATGATTGATACTGGCCCAGTGTTATCGAATATTGCAATCCTCCTTCCCGCAACATAATCGGTATAGTTGAAAAGGACTGAGTAGATCGATATTCCTGACCATCTGCTTCCTTGATAATAACTTCCAAATCTCCACTTGTTGTGGTTGGGAAAAGGTCATTAATGACAAATGGACCCGGTGAAACATAAGTTTGATAAATAATATAGCCGTTTTGCTTGATTGTAACTTGAGCATTACTTTGAGCAATTCCCCGGACACTAGGGGCGAAACCTTGTAAGCTATCTGGCAACATATTGTCATCAGAAGCGAGCTGTAAACCGCGGAATTGGACACCCTCAAAAATATAGGAAGGGGTAAAGCTATCACCTAGCGTTAATTGCCCTTTTAGTGCGTGAATATCCCGTTGTAAATAGGTGTTAATATGCTTCCAACTCTTATCACGACTAGTATAGGTAGAATAATTGCGTAGACGCCATGCTTGCCAATTAGCGCCTGTTCGAAGATTCAGATAATGGGTTTGCGTAGAGCCAGATGGATTATCTTGCCAGGTATTTGAACCGCTATAATTATAGTTAATCAGTAATGAAGTTAATCCTTGCTGCCATAATTCAGGCGAAACATAACCTCTAGCCTGATTGTTTAACATTGCTTGTGGAATACTGATATCCAGCCTTTGTTGACTAAAATTGAAGAGAGCGTTTGCTGATGGTATATATTGACTTAAATCAGACAACTCTGTTTCTGGTGGTAAACTGATCAGCTCTGAAAAGTTATCAATTTTTACTCCCATATCCTGCAATTGCTGAATTGTCAACTTGGGCTGCAATTTATTATTTATCGTGACAAAGGTTACGTTTCTGGTATCTATTTTATCTCTATTAAGGTAAATATCTACCCAGTAAATACCGGGCGGATAGTCATCTTGGGTAAAAATAGAGAGATCAATATCTTCAAGTGAACCAGAATCAGTACCTATTTCCAGTGCATGAATGTTAAAATAATCTTCAGAATAAGTTTTAGCGGGGTAAAATAGTATGCCAGCAGCTATAAATGGCAATAATAAGAGCCATGAATGTTCAATATCATATGGTTGCTTATTAATTTTATGCTGTGAGCACTTTCCCATAATTAACTTTCTGGTATAGAGTAATGTAATGGTTTTATTAAATGGTTGTTTTTTCCTCGGCAGTAACGCCGCCAAAATCATTAATTGCTTTCCAACTTACCTGCTTTATATTCTTTGCCGGTAGAGGCCAGCTTAGTTGACTAAAGGGTTTAATCATGCCCGCAGGTTTTATTTCATGTTGATCTACTTTAAGGTAAGAGAATGAAATGAAGTAAGGGGTAGGATTTTCTGCGATCAATGAGTTGTTTTCCTTACGGAATTTGAGCTCTTTGTATGCGGTACTTGATTTTTCTGCCAAATTTGCAGGGCGGTAAAACAGTTTAAACTTTGACTTAACTGTTATTTGTAATTGATTCTGATCTGATTTCACAGAGGTGGGAATAGACTTTACATTTAACCAAAAAAGTGATTCCCGATCCTGAGGCAGGTTACTTTCTGTTTTGACAATACGTAGAATATTTTCATGGCCTGCTGCGAGTTTAAATATGGGAGGGGTAACGATAAAAGGGGTTTTCATATTATCATTTTCATCTTGGAGCCAAGACTGAATCAGGTAAGGGGCATCTTTTTCCGGGTTGTTTATAGAAATAGACGCTTCTTTTTTGTCGCTCATGTAAATAACGCGGGTTCCGCCGATAACGACACCTGCGATAGCGAAATTTATACTGATAATATATAGAAAAATTGTTAAAAATAGGCGTTGATACTGCACGGTAGCATCTCCGTTTTATCGTGTTTTTATGTGTTATTTTGTCGGATTTGTGGGCATCCATGCCCGGTGCTTCTTATTAGAAACAAAACGTGAATGAAGTTATGTTCTAAATTTAGCCTGTCTTAGTTATAAACAATCGTAAAATTGGCGACTGCATCACCTGAGCCAGGGCCAATTGCTTGAGCTGTAGCAACATATTTTGCAATGAACTTCAGTTCTGCTGTTTTTTGGTCAGTAAAAGCTTGAGATTTGGAAGCTTTTGCCAAAGGAATCAGAGTTGAATTATCTTCTTCATAGATACCAATAGCAACGCCATCGGCGACTGCCTGGCCTTTATCATTGGATAAGGCCAGAAGATTGTTATTTCTATTATCTATCTGCCCGTCAAATTTGACTTGTGCATGGGTATATTCTGGTGGGCAATCACTCATCTTAATGCTAAAGGGTGTTGCTGCTGCGGTACTATCTACACCACTAAATGCATTTGAGCTAATTGTTCCCATGTTTACATTTTGATTTGCAGAGTCAGTATCGATTTTACAGGCATTTGCGATGATATTACCTGTAAAGTTGATTTTTCCGTCGGCTGCATTTGCTACAGAAATAAATACAGAAGATGCAAGTAAACATGAAATAATCAGTTTAGTTTTCATTTTAAATAGATCCTAACCCTGCCGAGCATGGCGTCAGGGAAACAGAAATACTGATCTAATGGGAACTGTATAAACATCAATACAGCGTGTAAATATTTATAGCTTTTACCCAATAACAACAACGATAACTCAAGCTGTGTCTTTTTTAGGATAAAGCTAGGTGATCATAGCGATTAATTAGCAAAAATCCAAAGAATGACTGGATAATGTATTGTATTTAAGACTTTTATCTGTATTTGTTTCTTAAACAGGATTATTTTTTAATATTAATGTGATTTATTGTATGTAATAAATCATTATGCTAATTAATGAGAATATCTTTTAATTAATAACTGGTTATAAAATTAATTGTGATATAAATCACAATTAATTTATCACGCTTAAAAATTTATTTTTTTGTGCTATTACTTTCATGTTATTACCTCTCGCTGTCATTTTTTCTCTGAGAAGTTTATGTTGATAGAGTAAGTCATCTGGATAAAATTATTCTATAGTTTTCTCATGTGATCTTTCTATTTTATTGTTTATAGCAATACCTATTTTGGTTGACGTTATGAACCCTCAACGCAATTAACACTATAAGGAAGGGAAATGAAACAGTTCGTCTTTGTATTGGGCTTTTTGTCCATTGTGCTTGCAGTTGCGTGTCCCGCTTCGGCCATGCAAGTAGAGCAAAAAACCGTCACCAATGGCGTAGCATCAATCGAATATTCGGTGCGTGGGGAAGGGCCATTGCTCATGGTGATTGCTTCAACCGGGCGAGGAACGGCGGAGTTCGCGCCGCTCGCGAATCGACTGGCGATGCGCGGCTATCGTGTTGCTCTGCCGGAGCCGCGTGGAATATCAAGGTCAACCGGTCCGATGGAAAACGTGACCTTCCACGACTTTGCCGACGATTTTGCGGCTGTGGTTGCGGCGGAAGGAGGTAAGGCAATCGTAGTGGGGCATGCTTATGGCCACTGGATCGCTAAGACGATTGCTGCGGATTATCCCGAAATGACGCGTGGCATAGTGCTTCTGGCTGGGGCGGCGAAATCTTGGCCCTCGGAACTTTCGGATGCGATCACTGTGATTAGTGATCCGAAATCCACCCGTGAAGAGCGGCTGGCGAAACTTAGACTTGCCTTCTTTGCGGAAGGTAATGACCCGACGCCTTGGCTTGAGGGTTGGCATTCTGATGTTATAAAAAGCCAGTCCGCAGCGCGCAAGCTGACCAATCGCGAGGATTGGTGGGCTGGCGGGGCTGCGCCAATCTTTGATCTACAAGCGGGTTCCGACCCATTTCGACCTGAAACGTCTCGGATGGAGGCAAAGGATGAGTTCGGTAAGCGCGTTACTGTCGCAGTGATTGAAGGGGCCAGCCACGCATTACCTGCTGAGAAGCCTATTGAGACAGCAAATGCAATTGCCGATTGGGCCGACAAACTGAAATAACTTAAGGACAATATCCAGTCTTTATCGGGGCATTCGTATCGAATTTGTTTTAGTGCGAATGCCCCAATCAGAGACGATTCCAATAGAGTAAAATAGGCATCTTACCTCAAGTTTTACACCTTTGCCGATGATGAGCTGGAATACATCTACCTTTCAAATTCAACAAAATTGACTAAAGAACCATACCAATCAAGTTGTATTAACAATATTAGTTACAACATACTATTAAATATAACACCAAGAAAATATGACAGAACAACGAAAAACTAAACAAACTGCTATATGAAAATCCAGAAAGCCATCACAGGGAAGTAATGGCCTGAATCTGACGGGATTACTTGATTAGCAACCCGGTGGCAGGAATTGCTGTTACCAGCAATGCGACAATAGTGAGCTTTTCAGCCAGACGTAAGCTATTTCTCTGTGGGTTTTGACGGCGTGCATACAGAAAAACAATGAGACCTGGCGCATAGAGAACGACAGATAATAGCAAATTCATCAAACCGGATGCATAAAGCAGCCATATGCCATAAATACAAGCTCCAGCAGCAATGAGTAATAATCCTTTATTGCTGCGATCAAAAGCGACTTTTAAAAGAAATGCTCCGACAAGGAAATAGGGTACTAAAATCATCTCTGATGCAATTGCCAGTAATGAATTGTAATTGCTTCCACTTAACCAGATCAAAATGAGAGAAAGCTGTACCGCGCCATTAGTGAACCATAATGAAGACGATGGCGCATTATTGCGGTTTTGCTGGCTAAATACTTTTGGAAAAGAGCCGTGTTGAGAAGCGATAAATGGCACTTCTGCCGCCATGATCGTCCAACTCAGATAAGCGCCACAGACGGAGATAATCAACCCGGCAGCAATAATGATTTCACCTACGGAACCAACAAGCCCCACCATCAGGTTTGCCATTGATGGGTTGCGCATTTCTGCTAACTCGGGTCGTGGTACTAATCCAAGGGAAAGTAGGGTAACTAAGATGTATATTGCTAATGCCGCAATGACAGCCAGCATGGTTGCAATACCAACGTCTGCCCGTTTTTTCGCCCTAGCTGAAACCACAACAGCACCTTCAATACCAATAAAAACCCAAAGGGTAATCAACATGGTGTCTTTGACTTGTTGCCAGACAGGAACGCCTAGATCGATGCCTTTAAAATCGAGATTAAAGATATCCATTTTAAAGGCTATGGCGGCAAGTATGATAAAAGCGCCTAAAGGCAGCAGTTTCGCCATTGTCGCTAATTTGTTGATTCCGGCTGCGGTTTGAACGCCGCGGAGTACCAGCCAATGTACGAACCAGAGTAGAATAGATTCTCCTAATAGGGACTGCCAAGTATTGCCATCACCAAAAATGACGATACCCTCTTTATCAGTAAAGAAACTCAGGGCGGCAAAAACGATAACCAGATAAGAAACATTGGCAACGACCGCGCATAACCAATATCCCCAGGCAGAACAAAAACCGATTAGTTCGCCAAAGCCTTCTTTGGCATAAGTGAAAATCCCTCCATCAAGATCTGGGCGAAGACGAGAGAGTAGTAATAGTGCGGTAGCCAGAAACAGGATGCCGACGCCTGTTATTCCCCAACCGATCATTAACGCTGCCGGGCTGGCGATTTCAGCCATATTCTGCGGTAAGCTGAAAACACCTGCACCGACCATAGAGCTGAGCACCAAAGCAGTAAGAGCTGTGAGACTGAGTTTCTTTTCCAAAGATATGTTCCTAATATGACATAAACTGCATTATTAGCCAGTTCATTACCCTGATCATAAAGATGAACTGGGTATCGGGCTTTCATCGCTTCCAAGCTGTACAGAACGGAAAGACAGACTGATTGAACCTAGAAATAGAGGGGGATTCTACGAAGGGTATGGGCTGGATGCAATGGTTTTCTATGCAAATAACTATAAAATTTATGCATTGTTTGATGGTAAGTTTGGTGATGATTAAGTATGGTAGGATGAAATTTATTTTTATAATGCTGTTTGTTGTGCTGAAGTAAATAGGTGATAAGTGTGAAGTACTATGGTGTTATTACTAATTAAGTATTTTTTATTTTAATTTTTTCGATGGTTATCAAAGTTTAATAAAAATAGTTATGAAAGATAAAGTTTTATCTCTGATTTTTATTTTGTTATGTAATATTACTGCTAAGTAATAATCATCTCTTGTTTTCATGTCAGATTATTAAATTAATCTATTGAGTATGTAGTTTCATAATGTTATGAAT
>NZ_JAZGJN010000261.1:0-45547 GCF_038085095.1 Photorhabdus sp. P32
GAGCGAACCCATCATTTATTGCTTCACAGATGGGTCACACTTCCGCTCAAATGATTTTCACCGTGTATGGCAATTGGATGCCTGAAAATAATGCAAGCCAAGTAGAACTTTTGAATGCCAAATTTAGTCAAAGTGCCCCATCTATGCCCCACAATAAAACCATGAATAAAAAAATACTTTATTAATCAAAGAGAATAGCATAATGGCTCAATATGTTTACACTGAGTTGTAATTAATCCTTGTAAGTATGCATAAGTGTGTTTATTCGTGATTTAACAGCTAATTATGAAACTGATATCACACCAGATGTGCTTATGCATGCTTAATTATGTCATTACTTTGCCCCATCTATGCCCCACAACAACAAGGGCCAAACGGCCCTACTCTTCACTTCGGCACTTCCGGCCACACCACATTCGGCGCCTGATCAACATCTACACGAGTCAGCAATACCCGGTATTTTTTCCATTCCAACAGAGCCGCTTTCTCTGAGTCTGTAGCGACTTCTAAGTCAACAGAGTCTTGTAGCAATGAAAGTGTTTCATTTGCTTGCTGTAACAGTGCTGCTTGTTGTTGCTTAGCTTCATTAATCTGATGAGATTTGAGTAAGTCTTTATCAACTACCCAGTCTTTACCATCCCATTTGTCAAAATCAGTGGGCGGTTTTTTGAAGGTTAGTGTTGCGGGTAATTCCCCAATTTCTGTGATTTCAATCGGTTCTCGCGTTAACGTGTCGTAAGCGATTTTTCCACGATAGTCTGGAAGAATTTCCCAACACTTTCCATCTATGCTACGACACACCGCTTTATCGTGAGAATCGGGAAGCTTCGGTGCGTCAGGATAAGCGCCAGCCGATAAGCTGACACCCAACATGACATATTCAATATCAGAGTTTGTGAATTCTCGTGTGATTTGATTCGAATGATAAACCTTTATCCAGCCTGCTTGAGTCGCTAGTCCATCTTTACCCAACACGGCTGTTTCATGTTCTAAAGAGTATTTCTGTTCTGTCATTATGCTGCTCTCACTATGTAGTTAAATGCGATGTTGCGGGGGCGGGTTTCGTCGCCGCCTGTATTGTTAGCAATTGATGTAGCGGTGGCGCCGCCTGTAACATCCCTACCAAGCGGATATCGGTATCCGTCTAGAGGTCCTTGGTTTATTGACAAATGACCACTACTACCAGCGTTACCGGCGGCAAGTTGTATTCTTTTTGTACTGTCAGCTTGCCACGTTCCGCATACGCGCCCCGGATCTACCCCTCTACTATCATCCCACCCCCGGATAAATTCCCCTCTTAAATCGGGTACTCTACCGTCAGGATAGGCTAAGGCTAACTTCGGATATAAAGATTTATCGAATGTTTGGCCGTTGCATGTAAGGTAACCTGATGGGGTGTATCTGTGAGGATACGGCAGCGGGACTCCTACAGGGATGTTGTTATAAAGCAGATCGTATGCGTGCTGACTATGAATAATCCAATCTTTCAGTTTTTCACTTCCGGGGAATGCTTGACGCACAGCGATTTCACCAAGGTGCGTTGTGTACCTTTGTGATATTAGAGGCCCTTGCTTGTACACTTCAAGTACGCCATATGTGTACATCGGCTCACTCGTTGAGTAACGCGGGAAATCTGCAACAGTATTAACATTTACGCCAAAAACGTGATAGAAACCACACTCGCGGCAATCTGAGAATTTACCTCCATTTTGTAGTTGTCCAACCGGGAGTGAAGGAAAAGCCCCTACATCCCCGGCATTCAGACTCACATCCCCAGTCAGCGCCTTCCCGTTCACTTTCCGGCTACTCGGAACGGCATTATTCGCCTTATTCACCGTCTCCACCAATCCGAGGTTTTTCACAAAGGTATTTTTATCGGGAATGTCTGCGCCGTTTTGGTTTTTGGACAATTTGCTATTAGCGTTGTCGTTGACAGTCTTCAGCGCTGAATTAGTTGCATAGTCTCCCTTGTCTTGCTTTGTGTTTAGTGCGTCGAGAATGGATTTTGGTGCCCCGATAAAATCTGCTATTGGTTTCCATGCTGATTGTGAATGATCTGGCTGTTGTTCCCTATTTTCATTTATTGCAACATAAAACTTCCCGGCATGCTGGATAGCGGAATACTGAGGATAATCTACAGTTGAATCCCATTCAGCCAACCCGCGTTGTGAGAGATACATCAGCCATTCGTCAACTCGTTTACCCACAGAATTGAACCATTCAAGCGGTGGTTTGCCTGCCGTTCTGTCTAGTGTGACACCCCATCCTCTCAGTACATCGGGAAAAGTTTCAATCTCGCCTGATTTGGCGTCTTGTGCAAAAACTTTATAGTCTGGTTTGTTAATTATTGACATCTACAATCCTCGTGAATTTTCCGTCACCAAAACCGAACGCATGGGGATCATTAGCCCACCCAAACGGCTGGCGATCTGTGATTACGATATATTTATATTGCACACCGATTGGACGAGATAATATGTCCAATTTTTTTATCGCGTGCAGTCGGAAAGGGGTTAAGTAACTTGAAGGAATAACAATATTCATTGTCATATCGTAATTATCGATAATGAATGCCTGTTCTCCCAACAAATAAGAAATCGATAATGTTATATTTTCAAGAGTCGGATGTTGGTAATTTTTAATAATTTTGGCTTTAATAAAAAATCGATAATCCTCGTCATCAAGATTTGTCGAATCATTCAGAGAATCCCCGTATCTATAAAAAACGCCAGCATTAAAACCCAGTGCGCTCTTTATTCCCATCCAGCCAAAATAACTTTTTGGGACAAAAGACTTCATTATCCGACTAATACCGACGTGCCGACCAATTAAATCTAACCCCCATTTTGTTGATTTATCAATATCAAGTATTTCAGTTAACTTAACTGCTGATTTGAAAACTGTCGCACTCTCAGAAAGCAAAAGCCCGACAGTCTGCCGGGCCTTGGGTTTTCCTCTATATTGCCAGATTAGGAAGTCTTTTCGTTTTTTATTCAATCAGCACCTCCACATTTTCATGTTTAATGCGAGCACATTGTCTGACACCAATAATGGCTTTATCGGAGCTATTAACTGTGATTGATTTAATGTAAAAACCTGAAATGGAATTAACTTGGCATGTTAAGCGCATGGCATAAACAGATTGACCGATTTCAAATTCAGTAGCAGCAAGTGACTTTTTAATGCCGTCAGTGTCAATATCATGAAAACCGTTTATGCGCTCTACAAGCAAACTAACTTTAATATCAACAATTTCTGCACGGTCGAATTTTACTTGCCGTGATGTGCCTGAATATCCACATGAATATGAAATATTCCCCATTAACCCACAACCACCAATTTTCTTTTTCAGGATTGTCACGGCGATATCTTCATCTTTACCGCCAATAACCACGGCATTCATTGTATGACATGGTACGCCTTTATCATCCGTTTGATTAGTGTAGTTCTCATATACTCGCGCTTGCTTCACATCGGGTAAATCAAGTAAAGCAGCTTCGATCCCCTGTCTATCATCATGATTGTTGATTGAGTGAGAACGCATAAAGCGCCTCAAGAAGTTACCGTCTGTTTCTTCATCATCACCTGGCTTTGCTTCCTTTGTCGTTACAATTTTATCAATACCAACAATTACGGTTTCACTCTGTAGCTCTTTATCTGCTTGCAGTGAGAAAACCCCTAATTCATTGCTACGTAAATTAACGCGGGCAGATCCTTTCTCATTCAGCGTTACATCATTCAATATCACCCATTTGACACGATTATCATCAATTAATACCGTATCTTTGGGTAGTGTTACGCCAGTATTGCCGGAGATCACTACATCATCAATGTAACTAAATTCCGCACCACGACGCACAAGTCCAGCATACATCGCCCTTTGTTCAAGAAATGAGCCTGTGGCTTCATATGGATCTAGCATCTGTACGATAAATGCAATCACTTGATTAATATTCGCCAGTTCTTGCGAAAACAGACCTATCATCTGCCCGTCCGGCGTATCTGCATCAAGGTTGATATCTTCACCGTAAATACTCTTAAACCCATCTGACAGCCGCTGGTGGATGTCTGAGAGTTGGTCAATGACTATTCCTTTATCAGTTATTTGGAGCATCAGCATTGACCTCTTTTTTATTGCCGTAAATATCAATATAGGTGACAGTTACCAGAGATTTTCGGCTATCTTTATCAATTCTGATGTCAAAATTGGTAATTTCTGTCACTCCATGAGTTTTCAGAACTGTGGTTTTCAATTCTGATTCCATTTGCATTAAATTTGGATTTTTCTTTAGATAACCAAACCATCCCACCCCATGATCGGGATTTAAAAACCAGTCATTACGCAAAGACAAAAGCCGAGTTTGTACCGACTGAGCGATAGCTTCTGACTTAGTAGCGTAATCACTGCGACCATTACCAAAAGTCCAATCGTGATTGCTATCTAATCGCCGTACTCTCATTTGGGTGCCCCCGTGTTGCTACCACCCGGCTGTACACCGCCGTGTACGTGGGTTTGTAGATCAATGCCACCACCTACAACCTTCGCAGCACTAACAGTCCCGCTTGACTCGCTGTTGCCGCTAGTCTGGCTCCAATCGCCAATTTGTTGATGCTGTCCGGTCTGCTGGCTGTTACCCAAATGCTCAATATCGCCTTTAATGGTGATTTTCCCGTTAGCCATGCGAATGTACGTTGAGCCGTCATCAGTCTGCATAGATGCCCCGCCCGAAAAAAAATCAGGTATTTTCTTCGGCCGACTGCAAACTCCAGGAATAAAGAAAGCATCAGAGTAATCATGTAAGCGAGCATCAAGAGGAGCGGATTTATTGCCTGTTGCATACCAACCATCAATGCACCGTTCTGAAAAGATAGCCAACCCCTCGTCACCAGCTTTCACTGGAACAGTGAAACAGAATCCACCAGCACGAGGAAACTGGACAACAACGTCAACAAGCGGCGGTAATTCGATAACTTCACCGTTACTTAATGTCTGAGTGATCATTAGCTCTATTGTTGCTGTGTGGCCGTTAAATGAAACAACGCGGGCGGGTAATGCGGTGTGAATATCTAAACGCTCGTTTTCTGCTTTTTTATTGAGTACATCAAGTAGAGTTGGATTTTTGTTCATTATTCACCTTTTGATATTTTCCACCGGTGCACGTTATCAGCGTATTCCAATCGTCTGACATAAAATCGCCTGAATGTTCTAATTCAGTGATTTTGTAGTCACCGTTGTATTCGGGAATAATTGACCGAATCCGAATCAGTCCGCCTATTCTTAATGCTGGATTACAAAGGCAGGTGATTTGTAGTCCATCATCTGTTTTCTCAGGGCTGCCTATCATTCCGGTTTCTTGTGAAAGTACAAATCCTTCATTATCTGCCAGCACTTTGTTTTTCGGCAGAACAACCATATTTCCGTCTTGAACAGACCAATCAGCACCATTGTTACGAGCTATCTTGTGCATTACATCACGAGCATTGCCTGTTAGTACTTTGCCACGCGGTAAGGCCCTATCTTTAGGCAAATCAATCACACCGTTACCGGCTTTCATTGACTTTGTAGCTTCAGCTAAAATATCAGCATCAGTCGCACCGGCTTTCAGAGTTTTATTAACTAATGCTCCGGTATAAGCTTCATAGCCATCACCGCACGTCAATTCAATAATGAAATCCAGGTCATCACGAAGAGTAACGACCTCAATAATATCGCCGGTATAAATTACCCGCAGTTCCTCATAGCCAATCGCCAGTGATATCTTGTTATAGGTTTTACTGGTAATTAGATTTCGATGTGATTGATTGAGGTTATAAACTCGAATTGTTGCCGGGTTGGGTTCGCTTGTGATTGTCTTTGATACTTCGAAAGCCACTCTTAAGTTTGTTATTTCAATACTTTCTTTTTCGTTGCCAATATTAAGTTTAAGTTGTCTCCCGAATTGTTTCACGCCACAACTCCTTATCAACAAAATATACCTTCAATCTGGTTCCTAATTCAGAGCGTCTAACAGAATTAAGTCCAAAGCCGGAGCTATCACCCATTACAATTACAAACGGTAAGTTCTTTGTTATCAATGTCGGGCTATTGACTGTGAGTCCATACATCTGAGCAATGTACTGATCTGTGTTTGTATCAAGCAAATCAAACTGCCAGCCATTAGAAATAGGGTTGAAATAGAGTGTGAAACGCAAGTTCATGTCGAATAATGTAAAAGACTGTTCTTGTATTTCTTCTGTTGATACTGGAATTTCGTATATCATTACGCTCCCCAACCTAAAAATTTTTTAAGCCCCCCAAGTGGATTACCAAATGCCTCATTGCCACTCTTGAGCATTGATTTATTATCACCAGCTTGTTTGGGTTGCGTTTTTCCCATCTGCTTTTTTTTGGGTGATTTTTTCACGCTCAGTCCTTTTGCTGTCTGAGTTTCGACAATGAATATCTCGCGCAATGTAAGCGAAAATTCGGCTGAACCATCGTACATCTGAGAAACACTGACACTCACAATCATCATATTCTCATATTGCTTTAAGCCAGTTTGAGCTGTGATTGTTTCGCCTTTTTTCTGTAAGTTAAGCAAGTCGTTATAAGCTTTCCCCACCCTATCAAGGGTCTGTGAACTATCGCCAGCTAGCCCTTGATAATCAGGTAAAAACGGCGCTATTGCTCGTTGGGATTGCTCAATAACGTTATCAGCAACAGAGATATAGCGGTTTATCATTGCTTCCGCCTGCTTTGTTTGAGCACGAATTTCAACAGGTAAGGGAAATGTATCAATCACGCTAGAATCAAAATCTGCAATATCTCTTGAGTATTGTGGCGGTTCATAACCAACAATGATCCCAGTTATCGTGATTTCTTTCGGCTCAAGAACAGCATGATCGGCAATTGCGGCCCCGGACTCTACCGGGTTCTCAGTAATGCGTAAACTTGAATCGTGATTTTCAACAGTCACGCAGTCAAACTGAAACTCACCGACTGAACGAGTTATTACCGATGCTGCCTTTGTTGTGTTAAAACCGCTGAGTAAATCCATACAGTACCTATAATAAAAGGCCGCTCAATGCGGCCTGTGATAACTTAGAGTTATTAGCGGCTTTTAATCCACTTCATAGTGCATTCACCGGCTTTTTCCGCCCACTTGTTGTATTCACTGACTAAAATGACAAGTTCGGCGTTTGCCTCGTCTAGTTCTTTGAATTTTTCATGGAAAAACTCCATATTTATCTCATGTATTCTGTCAAACGGGCTTGGGTCAGCATGGTATTGATTTTTCATGTCGCGAAAAGCATCATCCCTCTTGCGAAGGGCTTCAAGTATTTTACTCTTCAGATGATGGCAGCGACCCAATGCTTCAAAATCAATTTCAGACATAAACGTATAATCCTTATTCATTATTAAATTGCTCATAAATTATACCCATTGATTAACCAATAGAAACATTGGACGTAAAAAAACCGCATAAGCGGCCAGATATAAAAAACCCGCTCTGATGGCGGGTTATCTTTTGGTAACATGAGGGTCTTCGGTCTGGCATAAGCAAAATCATCAAATTTTTTCTTTGATTCCTGCCTGTTTCAGAATTGCATTAGCGGTATACTTAGAGACTATTGTATATGGCACACTAAATGCTTTATTGGTTATATCACTACGCCATATTTCATGACTGCCTTTACCTTGTCTAACGAAGTAACACCCATGCGCCAATAAGATTTCTTTAAGTTGTGGATATAAGCCAGATCCCATGTTAGAGCGCTATCCTTGAATCGTAAGATTGTTCCTGAACGAAACTAATTTTCATCCCATCAGGATTACCATCCAGGTTCATCTCGTATAGTTCGGGAGCTATCTCCCACACTCGTTCTGTCAATTCATCATAGGTTTTAGCTTCGGTCACCAACCCTAATTCATCACACTCGGCAATCCACATATCATCATGGATGACATTCACAACAAAATTAACTTGTTGATCACAAAAATGTGCTTTGTAAACTGTGTTCATAACACCCCCTTGCTTGCTACTAGTTAATAATAACCCACACAATAATGTAAGAAAAGGTGATTATTTGAGCCATCCTTGGCATAAATTCGTTAAACTATTGCGTTATTCAGAATCTTAGATACTTTGGCTATACCCTTGGCAGTAACTAAAACCTGTTCACACACTCTTTCTGTACCATCGTCTTTAGTAACAATAGTTACTTTATGTTCAAGTAAACCCTGTTGGATTTTATCTTGATACCCAAGCCAGCTTCTTCCACCAGCACGCTTATAAATCCAATGCTTCTCAGACAGAGTTTTGAACAACAACTTAGGCTGAATCTGCAAATGTTTAGCTGCATTGGTGATGCACATACTACCCTCGGCCTTTTTAGCAATACGATCATATGCTTCAACATCTGGCTTCATCTCAACTACCAGATTTTCTAGCTGAGCTTTTTGTTCTGCTAAGTCAGCAGCAAGACGCAAAGCTTCTGGAAGGGATTGAGGAATCATAGATTGAACAACACCAGACTCAAGCGCATACCAACGGTCGATTACTGCCGCACGGCGTTTAATATCATATCCTGTGATTAATATTTCAGTGTGACGGCGATCAAGCAGGAATTCATAGACATATCCCCTATCATCAAAAACTGGGTTAATACCCTGAATATTATGATGATCCAAAAACTGCATCATCTTTTTCTTATTAGTGTCCCACTTGTATGACTTAACGTTCTCACCCTGTTCAACTGCATAAATAGCAGGAACCATTGCGCGAATATCACGATGTACATGAGAAACTTCTTTCCCGACCAATTCCGCGATCTCACGACTTGACATAGTGACAACTGATCCCTGATTTGCTACATTCATATCAAACATATTTACTTTCCCCTTAAAAAGGTTCCATAAAAAGCCAGTAGCGAAAATACTGGCTTTTTTCTTTTGTTGATTAGATGAAATTTAGAAAAAATCCATGCGCAAAAGCCCCATGCAAAAGTTGCATAGGGTTTATCGCGTGAATTCAGGCGATGAAATTAAAATTGATTAATACAAAAAATAATTTCTACTTTAAATTAAAATAGATAATTCATTTTTGTGATGTTACTTATGTGCTTTTCAGCACAGCGGTGTTAAAGAGCGGACTTACTAAGACTCCCCACAAGGGCAGGGCATTCATTGTGTAAAGAGCAATGCACATTTTAGTGCCTCATAAGATGACAAATTAGCATACCCCAAAATAACATTCCACTTATTGCCACATGCAAAATTTTTGTAAGTACCTACAAAAGTCCCTTACGGGGCTGCTTCACTTCTTTACAAGCTTTACTGCGTTTTCTGCGGCAAGCTTCGCAATTTCTTCTAATACCTCTCGTTTAATGAGGCAATCTATTGTCTTTAGTTGCGTTCCTGATGATGATTGGCTCTGATTACTTAGCTCATGCTTTCTTACTGCATCTAACAAAATGGCAACAATTTCGGCATTTACAGACCTCTTGTTGTCTGATGCCATGTTTTGCACTGCCTCTTTGAGGTCTTGGGGTAAGCGAATGTTTATCTGTGGATCACGACGCATAAATAGAATCCGGCATAATAAATTGTTGACATGGTAGCCATTAACTACTAGCCTATCAATGGTAGCCAATGGCTATATTATATGGAGGAACCATGAGTAATATAGGAAGACCACCACAAGTAAATATCAGGATGCCAAACGAAGTAAGAGAAAGCTTGAAATGTATTGCAAATACACAAGATAGATCCATGAATTATGTAATCGTTAAAGCACTTAAGGAATACATAGCCAGAAATAGCGAAGCCCCAACTACTCGCAATAGTCAGGGCCTCTAATTTGTCCAAAACCGACTAAGGAATATAGACATGTCAAGTATAGCAACAATTAACGTCCCATTCCACGGCGATAATTTGTATGTAGTTAACCACAACGGCGAGCCATACGTTCCAATGAAACCCATAGTTGAAGGTATGGGAATGGCTTGGGGCGCTCAATTTGTTAAATTAAAACAAAGGTTTGCTAAAGGTGTTTCGGAAATCGAAATACCTACATCTAGCGGAATACAGATAATGACCTGTCTAGCTCTTCGCAAGTTAGCTGGCTGGTTAGCAACTATTAGCCCCAACAAAGTTAAACCTGAGATCCGCGATAAGGTTATTCAATATCAGGATGAATGCGACGACGTTCTTTATGAGTATTGGACTAATGGCGAAGTAACCAGGAAGAAGAAAACCACAACAGACGAACGCACCCCGTTACGTGATGCCGTTAACATGCTGGTGGGTAAGCGTGGGATGATGTACCCAGAGGCTTATAGCTTCATCCACCATCGTTTTAATGTATCTCACATTGATCAATTGCCATCTGAGAAAATCACCGAAGCTATCGAGTATGTTCATAAGCTGGCGCTTGAAGGCGAGTATCTTGGCAAAGAAACCTCACTTTCGTTAAACGGAATTCAATTCCCCGAAAATGGCAAGATCCTCATCACGATGCGAAACAATACGGTCGATAGCTGTCAGTTAGTTACTCCTGACAGCCATGTCTTAACCCTAAATACGTTCATGGAGTTAGCCCAAAAGGCTGGCTATCTCATTATTCATAGAGAAAACTTTTTGAGCATGGAAAACAGTTGGAAGTACTAATCTCATAGGCCAAGGATGGTCTACTTCTTCTCATCCATAGCAATGATCTCTTTAGCGGTTTTGCCGCCTATCAGTTTGTTGATTATTTGAACTTTTTCGTCTTCCTTATCGGTTATCATTCTTGCTGCCATTGCTACATTTAAAGTTGCTTCTTTAAACTTAGCGGCTTCCTCACCTTTCAGGGACTTATAAATAGCCTGAGTTGAAGACTTCAATGATTCAGGACTAGAAGCATCAATGGTCAGCTCCTTTTCACCGCAGCCCGCCAAAAATATACCAAAGTGAAATATATATATCTATATATTACATTACGCTACTGAATTTATTTACAGTACGCCATCCTTGGCTTGGATAACTACCAGCGGTTTTCCATGTTCATAAGGTCGTTTTTATGAATGATGAGATAGCCAGCTTTCTGAGCAAGAAACATGAATTCGTTAAGTGTTAAGACACGCTGATCATCTCTCAGTTTCTCAGCTTTAACTGTTACGCCGTTTTCAATAGTTGAAAGAATTTGCCCATTGAATGACAAATCAGCAACTAATGATCTATGGTAACTACCCGTTTTACGAATTGCCGGTAATACTTCACCAGTCACCCACTTGCGAAAACGGTAAGGTAAAGTTCCTGGCTTAATGGCGTCACGACAACGGATTGTTAGGAAATACATTCCTGACTCGCTGATAATGTTTAAATTTTGCTTTCCGCCTAGGGTGTCGGTTAAAGCGACATCCTTTTCGTCATCATCAAGTTTTGCGATAGCATCGCGACTATTTGCGATTTTCAGAGCATCACAAATATCTTGTGCAACAAACCAAGGTTCACCGTTCTTAACCAAGGTACGTATTTGTTTATCTTGAAAAGTGAATGGAGTTATGGCTACATTAATAGTGTTATGCATTTCATTAATTGCTATACTTATCATGTCTATATTCCTCACGCGGATTGTGACAATTAGAGGCCCTGACTATCCCCACGATAGTTGGGGCTTCGCTACTTTTGGTGGACAATATCATCTTTTTATTCTCGTGGAATTAGCAAACCCAGTACTTTGCTCTGTTTTTTACGTATTCTTTCCCCTTCCAACTTGAGCGATTCATCCTTTCGGTTCTTACCGATCTAGTACTCTCTCATCATTTTTCAAACTCCGCACTAACCGCTGGACTATTTCTGAATTCAAGGATCTACCTTCTTCCTTGGCTATTCGCTTCAATATTCCTTTCAGCTCAGACGGCAACCTTACTCCAGTTGGTGGAATTTCCCTTATCTTTTCCATTTATCACCTCATCAAAAAACTACACCGTGTTGAATAAATACTACACCGTGTAAGTATTAAGTCAACACCTTTTTAACTACACTGTGTAGCATTAGTTTCTTATGAGATTTTTTGCTATGCGTGGAATGAGAAATATTGGACCAACCGGCGTAAGAATTCCTGATGATGTAAAGGAAAAATTAATAAATCAAGCAGACAGAAACGGAAGATCCCTTAACGCTGAAATAGTTAGAATTCTTGAAAAATCCGTCAATGAAGAACAAAAAAGTGAGCAGCCAGTAAATTTAACTCTTGAAATAATAAACCGTCTAGATCGTTTAGAGAAGCTGATAGAGTCCCAAAAATAACAGATAAAACAGCCCCGCCACCGAAGCGGGGCTGTTTACTTTAGCTTTTTTTTGAATCAAAAGTATTATTTTCAACCAAGAATGGAACAGATCCATTTCTCATTAATGATTCTATTGACACATCCGATAACGAAAACGTTATAGGGTCCTTACCCTTCCATTCCAAATTCTGAACAATCGCTGGGTGATTGTTGAAATTTTTCCCTTTCATAAAAGCGCCTATTACTTTTAGTGTTTCCGGCTTTCCATCTGAATTAACTTTAACTGAAATACTAAAGTCAAAGCTACCAATGGCGTCTTTCTCGTGCTTTTTGATTTTCTGGATTAGATTTTTATCCATATAAACACCAGCCAGAATATCACCCTGAGAAAAGATATAAATATCAGCATCCTGTTCTTTTGCCTGTTCTCCAAATCTACCAACCCCAACAGGAACAGTGAAATGAGCAAAAGAATCCATCCTCTTGTCGTAACACTCTACGAATTGAGCGCCACGGAAAATTGATGGAATAGTCTCTTTTAATTCTTTAAGACTTTTTGATTCAATTCTTGAATCCTCAAAATCTTTACATGAAGAAACCTCGAAATTTATATCTCCCTTAGCTAGCTTATGTTCATGTGATTGTACATCATCAAGATTTACTTCAGTACTTACGTCTACTTTGCAGCCAGAAAGAGCTAGCACAGATAAGGCTACGAATGTTAGTTTTTTCACAAAACACCCTCATATAAAATAAAAACTGAATGGTAAGTTTACCTGTATAAAACACATTCATCCATTCATCTTAATGTGTCAGCCAGTAACTGTCCCTAGCTGGTTATATGCAGTGCGTTTTAATTCCCTACCAAGACCATCATTAGCGTAACGAGCGGCTTTTTCAGGTGATGGAGCAGTAATGTGCTGTGTGACATTTACATCCCCATGATTAACTGTTGTCTGATTACTGCTACTGGTAGTTGAATAGGCAACAGACTGACCAATAGTGGAGCCATCACCAGCATTGATTGTAGCTGCAATCTGCTCTAGATTAGCTACCTCATCTTTAACACCTCGTAATTTGTTTATCAACCCAACGACCTTTCCTACCGTTTTATCGTAATAGCTCATCACCCAGTCAAACGCTGCTTTAAACGGTGCCTTTATGCGCTCAATCACACCATCAAAGGTCTTACCGATATTGGATATATACTTATCAGCCTCGCTCTCGTTGACACCAAACAATCCAAGCACAAATTTGAATGCTTTCTTAAACGGGGCGGTGATGTAACCCCAGATAGCAGAAAAAATTTTCTCGATTTTTTCAGTAAAGGTTAGGTTATCATTAGTCGCGATATCAATGAGTGATTTAACAAACTTAAACGCGTTCTTAAACGGCTGAGTAATAAAGCCCCATACAGCACCAAATATAGTACCTATGTTGCTCACAAAGCTTTTAGCCTTGCTCTTTATCCAGTCAAACGCCCTGACAGCCAGTTTCTTTATCGAGCTCCAGGCTTTTGTTGCCAGTTTTCCCGCAATACCCCACATCACCCCAAAGAAAGCAAAGAAAGTTTTAAGATAAGCAATCAGTCCATTCCATATTTTCATCAGCGAGACGGTCATCCCGGCCCATGCCTTGTTGACCAGATCCATATCGCCGGTAAAGAGGCCGACAAATAGCTTAATGACGTTCCAGATATATTGGAAAACTCCGCTAAAGATAGCCCAAATCGCTTTAAATGACTGACTCCAAATCGACACCAAGTTATTGATAATGCCCTTGTATTTAGCGTAAAAGTCCTGCCCCCATTTGATGACGTCTTTTATCCACTTGATACAGGCACCCCAAAAACTACCAAACAAAGAATCACCGCCGTCAAGATAGACCATCAGATCATCTATGATGAGCATTAACCCTACTATAGCGGCGATAATCCAGGTGATAGGGTTAGCAATGAACGCCACTAACATTTCACGCTTAACTATTGCAAGTATGGTCACAAGACCAAGCAAAGCATTTTTCCACCCTCCAACAGCTTTAATGTTATTCAAGATAACCTGAACAACCTTTCCCCCAAATTTAATGATTTTTGTTATGCCATTGGTGATCAATGCCTTGTTTGCTGTCATCCACTCATTGAAACCATTAACGGCCTTGGTCAGAGAGGGCACAAGATTGAGCGCTATCTTTGTCTTGATTGAATCGATAGATAGTCCCATTTTCTTCATTGACTTCTCATACTCATCAGCCTGTTTTAGTTCTCGGTCTGATATCTTATAGAGTAGCCCTTTTTCTTTCGCCAGATCCTTAGCGCCCTCGATAGAACTATTAATAAAGCCAAGCACTTTGGTAGTCGCAACACTAACAGCCGCTACAACCCCTACAGCAAGCAATTTTAATTTACTGATTGATGCTCCGGCCTCATCCGCTTTTTTTGTGGCTTCCTCTGTACTTTGGACGGATTGCTCGCCAACACCATCAAGCGTCTTGTTAACTTTGTTGGCTTCGTTTGCAATCTGCGTGGCTGCTACACCAAGAGCAACAATGACCTCTTTAATTTTGGCCGCCTGGGATGTATCAACGCCGATAGCCACCAGAAGTTCGTCGATCTGCATCGTTTGCCCTCTTTTCAGATAATAACGTTTCAGCTATCGCTTCATGCATATCAATAACATCAGAGAGTGAGTAGACAGTGCGGAGTTCATGAAGGGTGCACATGTTTCTCATGATGGGCGTCCACACCATCCAGTCAACGTCACTCACTGTAGATTCAGAGCCGCCAAGTTCGGCATACTTACCACAGAGGCGACCCCACCGGGCAAAAAATCCGCAAAGTGGAATTTCACCCCGTCAATAATTAGCTGGAAGTAGTGAGATCGATAAGTATTGAAGTGCTGGTTAAATACATCGGGTTTTTGCAGCAATACTGTATTACCGTCTGCATCAGTCACCGTGACATATTTCAAAATAAACTGTTCAATGCCCTGCATTTCTGGTGAGCCGATATTAGAAACAATAGCGCCAATATCAATATCAACTTTATCACCGTCCAGCCTGATGCAGCCTTTCAGTAAGCCAACCAGCTTCAAAGCGTGATTTTTGGCTTCGATGAAATTAGATAATCTGTGTTCATAGTTGATGTTATCGATAATCATTAGTTATACATCCCCTTGGCTAATTTAGTGACTACACGCTCAAATTGAATGACGAATGTCATTGCGTTATGCCCGGTACCGCGCGAGATTGTCGGCGGCGTTGTAAAGAACCCGCGCGAACCCATAATTTCATCTCCGTTAAGCGTATCTTTGAAATACATCTCAATGGGCGTAAATGTTTTTGGGTTGTTAATCATCAGGTTACGCAAATCCATCAGGAATTTGTTATCTTCCGAATGCTGCAACAGTTTAATTGTTAACGTTCCTGATTCGTTACCCGTAAAGACAAAGACACCTCGCCCAGAGGCCCCAATCGTATAAGTGCCATCGTCCCCAATTGGCGCAATCGCGACCGAATCCGCCGACTCATCAAACGCAGTAATTTCGTAACCATTGAGCGTCAAAATGCTCTGGTGATGTTTGTATAAAGCCATGACTTACACCCTTAGCGATTAAATTGGATTGATATATCAACGGAGTGAATAGCGCCAGCCAGCTTAATAGCACACATAATCGGCATGGCTTTACGCGCTTCCCTGTCAGCAATAGACTGCAAATCGTAGCCATCTGAGTAGAAGTAAAAACCCTCGTCTAGCCGATCACCGTAAGTCAGCTCACCTACATCATTACCGCGCCAGAGGCCACCCGCTAAAAATCCATTGCGCACGAATTCAGCACCAATAACATTTAGCGCACCAATTAACATGGCCTGACCTTTATCAGTCTGTGGGATTTTCGTCGGGTTGGCTTGTAATGTGGTGAACGCTTGTTTCTGACATGCATCAATGAACGCATCAAGACCAACAATTTCATCAATGAACTGACCGCCAATCATCGCGCCCTCAGCAAGCATGCTCACACCGTCATAATCGGTGTAGAAGTTCACACCCAGACGCTTACATTTTTCTGCTTCTGATTGAGTAATCCGATCATCAGAACGAACGGTTGTTTGCTGCTTAAATTTGACTGTCTTAGCTGAGCTCTGCGCGTTCCAGTTTGTAGACAGTGCGATAGACAACAACGCTACGGCGGCATGATCATCCCCGGTCTTGTTGAACTGAACCATTAAGCGGCCACTATTTTTGTCATACAGCTTTTTAAGGATATTGTCGTTGTTCCACTCGATTTGTTCGTCACGCAAGGCAGTATAAGCAGCCACTTTCATATCAGCAGACACTACCCAGGTGTGAACATCATCTAATTGCTCATCAGTGACAGCATCAGCGAAATAGACGCCGTACCAGTCTTGGTAGATATTTTGTAACCTGTGTAAGGCTTCTGAGGGTAATTCTTTTTCGACTGTGATAGCAGCTTTACCAACAACAATTGTTGCTTGCCCGTCTCCAAGTTTCAGCATCTTGCCGATATAAGTACCGGCGTCCAGTTCCGTGACATAACCCAATTTTGTTGCGGGAGACGCACCGGCAGTTTGCGCCTGGATAATGACGCGGTGGCCGACTGCATCCCAGATTGCTTGTAAATTACTGTCTTTTGGTAATGCTGCTTGCAGAACGCTAGCAATATCAGAGAAATCAATCGCTTTGCTGAAATTCAGACCGGAGAGCAGAACATCTTTACCACCGACATTCAGCACCATTGATCCATCAGTAATGGCTTTGAATGCATTGATACCCACAGAGATAGTTGATCCCTTAAGCGCATTAGCAGTGGCCGGAATTTCTTGTTTCTCTTTCGCCCAACGTGCAATAAGAGCGCGTTTAGGCGTGGGACGCACTGAGAAAAGCGCCTGTGATGCTTTGTAAGCTTCTGATTTAGTACCGAATAAGTTTGCTACGTCCTGAGCGCTTGACACAATGACATATCGTGTCGTGTCATCAGTAAATGCATTACCCACTTCGGGAGTAAAAATAGCTATCATGCTCAAATCACGACGCTGTGCAGCCATAGCCTGCGGCATGATCTGAGCATTGACCACCTGATTAATAGATAAGCTCATTTGCTAATCCTTATGTACTGTAATATCAACCGTTTTCGCCTGATATAGCGGCGTTTCAATACGATGAATATGAGAGAGTGTTAAGTCAATTTGTGCCCGTTGCTCTTTGCCACCAGCAATGGCTGTTGGCAGGTTGCGAATTTGGGATTTTCTGACTAGCCCAACACCGATACGTGTTAACAGGGATTGCGCGTAACTGGTGCTCAGAACGCTAGCCAGTTTTTCGATTATCAGATATGAGTTTTTGCCAAAGGCGTTGACAGAGATAAGCGTTTCGCGGGTGAGAGTGATAATTTCGACTTCTTTCTTAGCATTGAACTTATATTCTTCACCCATCAATTCCGATGTGACCCGATTGACAGTGATAAACGAGGTCATATCAGACACATCTGTTTCACCGTCACTATCCAAGACCTGAGACTCAGGTAATTTCAAAACCGTCGCTATCGTCTGTCTGACTGCCCTCATATCGAGTTGCGAGAGAGTCGTAGTATCCATAATCATTCCAACGTGCATTGCTAATAATGCGCCAGCGGTGGCCGTTCCATGAGAAAAGATCCTTGGCTTTCACTTCTTCTTGGGTCATCACCCTGACTGTCGGGTTATAGCGATCACCTTCTGGCAGAATTTGGAGATCTTCCGCTCCCGCTGGCTGAACGATACAAACAAGCACCTGGCTTTGACCGTCAGATGTTTTGAACTCCAGTTCTTGCCGAAAGAAATCATCGTCGAAAATTTCATTAACAAAATCATCCTTCATCTCGTACCTCATACGTTATTGCAGCTAAGAGATTTCCGGTATCATGAAGTGGTGTCATCTTTCTGCCCTCTTTTGCTTTTGCTGACTTATTTTTCCGCCTTCTGGCTGCTTTTGTAGCTTCGCTTAAAGGTGGGCTTATCCCTGCCTCTATCTTTTTGCCAATCTCCCCAACAAGATTTTGACCAACCATTATTAACGGCATGGTTACGTTACCGTCAGTTGTTAATGCTTCTTTTAGTTTTCTTGACAAGAAGTCAGCGGCCTTCTCTTTATTTTCGTTCAAAGTAGAACGCAAAAAAGAACGCTCTGGGATATGCCCTGGAACACCGAACTCATGAGCCGCCGCAATAGTGGCATTACTCAATCCATCTTTGCGGGCGTGGTTAGCTGACGCAGGCACGCCGACAACCACCTTCTTTTTACCTAAAGCCCTGATTCTAGCCTCCAGAGCCTTAAGCCCTGCCCCTTTGAAATTGCCAGAGTTCTTAATCATCGCACCACCAGCATATGCCGAGAGACCAATTTACGCAGGCGCAAATACTCTTGTCCGTAAGAACTGGATGCATAACCATCATGATTAGTACTAAAGCCCGCGTCAGGCGCAGAATAGCCGATGGAAATCCCACCAGCCGATTTACTTGTCGCTATTTGTACGGGCTTTCCGTTGCTGTTACCGCTGCGGGTTAATGCTCCAGAGACATAGAGAAGGTGGGCGGCAAGAGCCTGTCGCCCCTGCTCATAGAGTTTGCCCCACACTTTGCTACTCATCTGATTAGCAGCATCTTGCAGAGCTATTTCTATGCGATTTTTGTCAACTTTGGCAAATTCAGGGTAACGTTCGATAAATTCCATGCTACCCCCTGCGGTTACTGTGGTGGTGAGGATTTGTAATCGACATAAACAGCGGACTGCGGTTGTTTCCACATTGCGCCGCCGAATGCCGAACGATACCCGCACTCGTAGGTCAGCAGGTCGCGCGCACGAACCGCAAGTAGCTCAGGCATGTGTACTTCCATTTCAACATAATCTGCTTCGTAGGTGTAAACCGCCAGGCGGGTTTTGCCGTTTTTAATTCCAACAGCGTAATTGCTTGGGATTTTCACGAACGTGATGCTGAACTTTTCGTTCCCGGAAGCTTTGCGCAGTGCCGCCATGATGCGATCCATCGCCGCAATGGGCAGTAAATCAGTACCGACAACAATCGGGTTCGGATCGAACTTTTGCATAGCAAGCATAAAATCGCTTGCGTCCATTGCGATGTGCGTCGGCTGGATGCGGTAGCTGGATTTACGCCACGCGACGTTATAGGCATTAAGCACAAGTTTAACAAATTCGTCAGACGTCATGTCCTCAATTGTTTTGTTGGTGCTGTCTGTGATCACCTGGACTTTGGAACCCGTTAGCAACCCTTCCTGCCCTTTCACGACTTCATGACCGACATAACCCGCATACTGGATAGTTGCCAGCGCGTTGGCGTACAAATCATCCTGTTTTTTGGTTTTCAGGTTGATGTTGAGTCGGGCGATCTTTTCCAGTTCCTGTTGCGTCCATGTTGCGGTTTTGGCCCACTGACCGACCGGCGCTTTCAGCCATTCAATTTCTGAATCGATGGTTTTCAGGCTGTTGGTCTTGTTGCCGACGATACCGTCTTTGACTGAGCCAACAACGTTAGATACGCCAAAATCCACAAATTCAAGTGCGAAATCCAGTCCCTCTTTAACCGGGAGGGCTTCCCCAATGTTGATTTCCGGTAACTCTTTTTCCTGCAACTGCATATCGCGTTCTGTCAGTGCTTCCTGTAGCACTTCTTCGAAATCTGCGGTTTCCATAGCCATCATTACTCTCCTGTCTTCTGTGCGTTCTGAATGTAACCGAGAGTGATAGCTACGCAGTGATTACCCGCGCTAACTTCTTCAACCCAGTAGCCCAAATCAATATTGCCTTTCGCTGTGTTGGTTACTTTGCCCGCGTCTTTGCCTGTTGCAACGATGTAAGCCTTGTCACCACGGGTGAATGTATCTTTTTCAACAGCCAACGCTCCCACGCAATCGCCGTGCGAGAAATGCCCTACGTTGACGTGTTTGTTGTGGGGTGATTTATCACCGTAGATATCACGAACCACAATACCGTGAATAACATCAGTTACTGATGCGATTGGCTTTACGCCGCCCTCTGAATTCACCGCAACGAAAGTACCGTACAACAAATCTGTATCAGTGCGGTTTTCTTCACCCCAAACTTTATCGTCTGAGCTTGATGCGCGTCTGATAGATCCGGGCTTAAACGTGCCAGTTCCGGCATCCCAATCTGTAAAACCAAATGCCATAATTATTTACCCCCTAAACGTTGAGATGCTGATTTCTTAGCTTTTGGTGCTGAGTCATTTAGCAAGTGAAATCCGATATTGCTGCGCGGCTTAGATGTGGCTTGTACCGCAGCATAAGCCGCACGAATTTCATCATCGGACATAACCTTGACTTGCGAGTCATTGAATGCACCGCAATTGAGCAAAACACGAGAGCGAACATCACGCGCGGATTTAGCATCGTTGAAGTTCACTTTGGGAAAGCGTGCTTTCGCATCGTTCAAAGTAGTCTCGGTATCTTGTGAACTTTTCAGTTTTTCCAGTTCTTCTTTAAGCGCCTGATTTTCTGCTTTCAGTTGCTCGTTCTCGGCTTCAAGTGCTGCGATACGGGCGTCTTTGTCATCGCCACCAGCAGGATCGGGATCGGCATCATTGGGAGGCGGTGCTCCAGCCCCTTTTGACTGCTCAAGCTGAGCTTTAAGCTCTTCAAGTTGCGCCACAACTTCTTGGGCTTTTGCTGTGGCCTCTGGTGTTGCGTTGCCCTCCAGCTCTTGCAATGTTTTCTCCAGTGCTGTAATCATGCCAATTAATTCTTCCTCAGTTAGAGGTTGCCCATCGGCATCGTTAGCTCGCTTACCTTTGAGCAACGCAATGACATCTTTCAATGAGAGTTTCTTCATTGGTCTACCTTTTTTATCGTTTAATCTACAATCAGCGCCTTTGCGCCCTTCCGCTACAACGGCAGTGTGATTGCCGAGGATGTTGATTTGATATAACTCGCCGTTTTTCTCGACTATTTCCGCAGGTTCATAACCGACTGAAAGTTCTCGAATACCTTTCTCTTCCAGCACCTCAATAGCCGCTGCATCTTTGATATAAGCATCACAAACGATGTACTCACCGTCCGCTCTAACATTCTGGATGTGACCAATAGTTTTATCCTTCCACTCATCAGCATTAACCTCGCCCCTATCTGGATGGGTTAGCGTCAACGTCATGCCTTCAAATGATTTCAGTGTTTCAGGTTTGGAAAGTTCTTCGATAGTGCGGTGAATGGTGATCTTTTTGTTGATATCTTTGCCGGTTAACCCGACTTCATGCCCGTAATATTCAACCGGACCTGCACGGGTAATCGTCGCAGGGGTCACAACATACCCCTGCGGAGTTTTTTTCCATGCCATAATTAATCCCAAGATATTTTCGGAAGAGCTATGCAGCGACATTGATAGTCGTCACCGGGCTTACCCTCAAATGCCCCAATGCTTTTACGCTTCTTCCAGGTCTTCCCCTCATCATCTGAATAAACTGTAGGGTCTGAGTATTTGCATGTCATATTGTTCAATACGAAATGACTGTCACGCTCTCGCTCATCACCCGCGCCGCCCCAATCGTACAAGTCAATACCAAGCGCTTTTTGCCGCTGCTCTGTCAGTGCCGAATTCAGTTTTGCCGTCTGATCACGAGCAATAAGCTTTGCTCGGCTTTCTGTTACTTGCCCGCGCTCACGAATGAGAGAAACAAGGTTTTCGTGACGTCCGCCATCAAACAGATTCGTGAATACTTTAGAGCCGATATCATTGATAAAATCAGTCTGTATCGACTTGATTAAATCAACGTTTTCTTTCACAGAATCATCAATCTGTTTTTTCACAACTTCATCACCGAGCATCCCAGTTAAATCAATGCCAAACGCCGATTTGTATGTCGATTGCGTCTGTGACTTGTTTTGCTCATTCGCACGCTTGACCATGCCGAATGACAAGCGTCTCGCCATATCGAGAATGGACATGTTCGCCAGTTTCTGAATTGCTCGTGAAAGTCTTGAAGTGATTGAAAGTGATGGGGTGTTGGGTGCGTCGTTTAAAATTGGCTTTTGCAAGTCATCTATCACAACACCCTGCATCATCTTAATAAATTCGATGAGCCTGTCGCGATACCAGACCTCAGTTCTCTTGCTAGGAGTAGGGGGACGCATTAGCCGATTGCGAGCCTTCAAACGCCCCTGCTTGTTCTCCAGCATTTGTTTCAGACTAATACCACTGTCCATTATTTACTCCAGCCATAGCTTCTATTTCCTCATTAGTCACAGTAGTCAGCACGCCCCGCGCCTGCATTTCACGTAATGCAATATCTTCTGTAACAACGCCAGATTGAACTAAAGAAGTAAATCCTGTTGCATACTGCGAAAAGCGAGCCGCTTCGTCAGCTTCGTTGATGCTGTCAATGGACGGGTATTCGTAGCTGATTGTGTCTATGCTGACGGCGAGTTTGTCGAGAATGAACTGATCAACAAAGTCCTGCATTGGCCGCAACCGCGTTTCTTGTAACCCGTTTGTTGTTTCGTAATACGATTTATTATCTTCTTCACCAGAGTTAAACCCGCTAGCAGACTGCCCGAACAAAATATTGATAGGTCTGTCAAGCGCTCCGGCCAGAACATTAGCTATCTTTGTGATCACATCAGAGAGACCGGAGAACTGAGCAGTTTTTTGCTCATAGCGACTTTGCATCGTGCTATCGCCGGCATCCATTAACATTAGGCCAGTTGACGATTTAGTTTGCTTCATCACGCGAGCATATTCGATAACTTGTGCTTCTTGCCCCGCATCAATCTGATTGTTTAGACCCGGAAGGAAAATAACATCGACATTGGCCTCCTGGATTGTGTCACCGGTACTGATGATTGCTGTGTCAAATATTTTGATAGCGTTATATGGCGCTTGCAGATCTGAGGTCCCAAATTTAGTCGCATCCTTCAGACTATGTTTACCCAGTTTTGTGCGATGACAGCGCGAGTGATGAAACTTAAGCTGCTCACTACCGATATCAAGCTGATATGTATGTGGCTGTCCGAAGTGCGGTGATGCAATATCCGAGATAACATCACTAGCTGGCGTGTACTCTCCCTTTCTCAATACCAAGAACTTAATGATGTCTTCTGACTGGAGATTAAGCGGCTCACTAATCATCTCATCAGAACAGTCAGTTATTGCAACAATTAACGAATCTCCCAGTAATGACGCCCAAGTTAGCGCGTCACGGAATATCTTGTAGACGCCTAATACTGTTTCTGCGTCTTTGATGCGTTGAACAAGAGAGCCATCAATATCACCGGAAAATTCGCGGGGTAGTTTCAACATATCATCGGCTGTCTTATCTATGTACTTTTTCACCACCCATGAGTTTTTGTACATAGCGAGCAACTCTTTGTCGGGGATATCCCTTTTCTCATTGCTCGCATATTTGATTGCAGCCACCCGTTCGCCAAGTGATGTCATCATACTGTGCAGGCCATCAGTCAGGCGGCCTATAAATGTTTTCTTTGCCATTACATGATGTCCCATACTGTTGTGCGACTCTTGATATATCCGTCCAATCCATACCTGACCGCATCCCAGCAGTGGTTATGCGCATCCGCAATGACGGGAAGTATCTCACCGGTGATGCGATCTGTTTTGTAGGAATAGAGTCGGGCTTCTTTTGCTGTCTCTTTGCAACGGGGGTGAATGATGATCTGCTTAAAGCCCCGCAGATACGTGATGCCATCCTCTACGCTACCTTGCCACTTCTTAGCGGCGGAGATATTGAAACCTTGTCGCTTGAGGTAACTGATAGTCTCCGGTCTGGCTGAATCAGCCTTGATAGGCCATTTGCGAGACTCTGGCACTTGGTCATAGAACGTGGGCATATGGTCGAGTTCCACCCCAACGCCGTGCGCCTCATATTCGATATACAGGCAGTTATCTAGAATGAACATGCGAAGCAGCGTGCTGGGGTCTTTGGCAAAACCGAAGTCGCCACCAAGCAGTAACCTGTCCGCCTGTTGCCAAAGGTTATCGGGGAATTCCTTGATAACGTATTTATTCGCCAGCACTTGCTTATCAGAGTTCTCCAGATAGGCACCTTCCCATATCCAAGCGTAACTGGCGGCATCCAGTCTTGCTCGATCGTTTACTCGTTCTTGTTCCAGTACATCAGGAAACCACGGGTTATCGCCGTAATTCATTTCAACAATGCAAGAATTATCCGGTGGCGTTTTGCGAAAGCGCTCATCAGTCGGGCTGCCGTTAATTTCAGGGTTCCACGTTACCCAAATCTCTGAGCCTTCTTCACGCACGGTTGGGATTAATTTTCTCCATGCCGTTTCAGAAACTGATTCCGCCTCATCAATCCACGCTATCAAGATACGGGCCTTTGATTTGATGCTGTCTAAATTATGGCGTAGACCACAGAACACATAGTTGACTAACCTATTCTTTGTGCGAATGTATTTTTCGCCAATATCAAAGTAATCATCCAGCCATTGAACGGAGCGGATCGCTTGCTTGACTTCCTCCATTGATGACTCTTCGAGAGAGTTCATAAACTCGCGAGCGCACAAAATAACCCCGCTGGTACCAGATTCAGCGGCTTGATAAGCTCTAACCGCACTCATCATTGCAAATGTTCGAGTTTTAGCGCTGCCCCTGCCACCGTGCGCACCGCGGTAACGGACATTTTCTTTTGTAAACACAGGTACGAGTTTTGCGGGAATCGGCAGGTCAACTGCTACCGTCATTGTTTTGGCTCGACTCCAACGAGCCTGATAGTAGTTGGATTTTGAGACATAGAACCATCCGGGGAACGGTGATCGATTTCTTGTTTATCTGAGTAGCCATGATTAGCCAGCATCAGCTTAGTGATTGTGGCATTAAATTCACCCACCAGTCCCTTGTTAATCAACTTGCTTTCTTGTAACGCCAAAATCCCTTCTAACGTGTCCGAAAACTCACTTGATTGTTTTGCATATTCGTAGACAGTAGAGCGTGCAATACCCAAATAACACGCCAAACCTGCCACGCTTGGAATAACAGCTTCGTGCTCAACATAACCACCGTATAGATATTCCTTTGCCCTATAAATCAACTCATCGTTTAGTTTACTAGGGCAACCAACCTGATTTGTTTGTTGTCCCATCTCTTTCCCTTAAATAAAATTTAGAATTTCCTTCTAAAAAGTCGGTATCCGCCCGCCGGGCGCCCACAATGAAATCACTACTATCGAGCACTCTGTCAGCAGAATGCTCTGGATTAGCTACTAGTCTTCATTGGTTAGCAACCGTAGAGATATGTCTATTGTTGATTCATGCAAATATCAAACTAAATTGTTAATGACAATAGGCTTTGGCCGCCAGTCTTTCCACTCAATCATCGTCATTTGTGTCGAATTGCTCGCTTCTATGCTGCTACGAAGTTGATCTATGGCATCAAAAATTTGCTTACACTTACTGTCAATATCATCGTTGCCCGAATTGAAAGATAAACATACTGCTTTTTGACCAAATGTTTTCAGCATAATTCCCCCATCATTGACACTGGTTTTTGATGTAGTCCTGCAAGTATTTGGTTTGCTGCTCGTTCTCAACAATCATTCTTCGCAGATCGAAATAATCTTGTTCAGTTGCCGGGTCAAGTCGTGGGGTGGCTGCATTGACCATGCCGCGGGTGGAACTGGCTTCGCCTTGATGACAGGTGGCCGCGATACGCAACCGGCGACGACCAGCGGCAACATCATTGCGAAGGCCATCAATTTCAGATTTCGCATGAGCAAGTTCCTTTGTATGCTGATTATCCAGTTCAGACAGGCGCTTTATCCTCTCTTGCTGATTAACGATTTCATTCTGTTGCTCTAGTAATGCATTCTGTAGCTTAATGCTCTTATCAAGCTGGTCTGTATATTTACTCCGATAGTGATAAGCAATAAGACAGACAAGCGCTATGAGCAGGAACCATTGAGAGTTAAACTTCATAATATCGCTCTACAAAAGTGAAAAGGCTTTATCAATAACCGAATCGCTATAAGGTTGATTACCATTTTCCATGGTAATAATGGATTTAATCAGCTTTGCCATGAATACTTTATTAAATACATCAACAACCTGATCACCAGTCACTTCCGTGTCTTTGCATACGTGGTTAATATAGGCATCAGTATTATTTTCATTATGGGGAGCCCATCGTGAAATGATACCTTTCACTGTTTTAAGGCCATGTTTTCGATTGTAATTATACAAAATTTTAATCATTGCCCGAATACCATATTCAGGACTGACAAACTGACAGAAAGATTGGTCGGTACGTTGTGATTCCGGTACCAAGCCTTGCCAATCATCACCCCAACGAATGTTGCCAGGGTTGTTATTGCGAATACCTCTACTGATTTGCATCTGATACTCCCGCTTTACGATTCAAAGTCCCGCGCATCAACTGGCCGAAAAAGTCAGTCCCCAAATAACCAATAATGACACTGCCGATGTAGGCTAAGTCGGTACTTAAATTTAAGAAGACGAGCAAGTCACGAATGAACCACGCAATCAAAGCACACATCATCGCGTCAATAATCGTCTTCCAGAACTTACCGCCGTTATAGCGACCTCTGAGATAAGCCATTGTGGCCGCCAGTGCCGCACCTATACCCTGTTCTTTGACTGACAGCAGCCATAACCATAGTTGCATCCATATATCAGGCTGTTTATCCATGAGTTTCATATCCACCCCCATAAAATGGGCGTCCGTGGGGGTGAGCTATGTTCGCCCCTGTGAGTAAGTTAAAAGTTAGTGAGAGATACCATCTGCAACACGCAGGATGTGCTAAGAGTGATTTCAGTGGTAAATACGAAATAACCAGCACTTGGCTGGTTATTGTAATAATGATTTTAGATTATAATCTAAACTAAATATCACTTTGATGTATTCTAACAGCAAGAAAATATAAACCTAACAAAGTAGTAGTTACAATATTTAATAACACAAAAAAATAAACAAAAACAAAAATAACTTTTAGTGCAGTCAAGCTCCACAATGAAGATATGCCCGCAACCCAAACGGCAAGGTTTTGCCCAACCAAAGATGTTATTAATCCAATACTAAATAATGCAAAACTTACAAGAGCTAAATAACCAAATAGATAACAAATAAAACGACGTCTCGTTAGCTTCACTGACGACATCTTTCCACGAAAACTCTCTTTTAATGTAGGTGGTGTTCCCGCCATTACATCATCAATTGTGGTATTCCCAAAGGTCGATACAGCCGCCAAAGCTGCAATATAAAAACCTATTAGAACTTGTAGTAAACCATTTACTTGTGAAATCAGACCATTATTCCCAATCAACTTGAATTGATTAGGTAGGTAGCAATATACTATTGTGATAAATATAGCACCAAAGAGCGGGAGATATAGATCGTACCATTTTTTCTCCTCATGCTTTATTTTCAAATAGTTAAGTGGCGATAAAAGCTTCATCATTTATCCCTCGCTACTCACAAAAGACCCTTCATCTTTTGTTCTAGATCTTTATGAATATTTTCTTCACATTGATTAATACCATCTGGAAGAATCACTTTTTCACTTTTTGTAAAAAGTTTAGTAGCGGCATCTTCATTTCTATCTAATTCTAAACTAGACTGCTTCCCATCTTTACTATAACTTATAGAAACCTTGTTATAATCTTCTTTGAAACCCTTCCTGCGGAATATGTCCAGTAAGCGACTTCTATCCTTGGTTGAAGGTTGTTTTACTACTTTAAATTTAACAACCCTTTCTATTAGCTCAGTGTAAGCGGTTTTATCCAGTCCTCCCTTCCTCTTAGTGCTAACAAGCCTAACATTATGAATTTTACCACCTTGTAAAGCATCTATGATTGTCTGAGAACCATGCGAAAATATTTCTAACCTAGGTCTAAGTTTACATTTAGCTCGAGTAGCAGGGTTTACAAACTCTGAACCCTCGAATGCATCTTTCAAAACCGCATTCATAAATGGCTCAATGACTGACTTGCTTATTCCAGGAACACTTTCAACCAAGGTTTTAAAATGATCGACCGTATTCGCGGATGGAGTAGTTGAAATGACCACATGTGAAGATACGGCAATACCTTCTCCATCTAACTTAGGCTCTACTCGCAAAGTTCCTGTTGCCAGATTTGCAAAAACCGGGTCAGAAGCATTTTGATCACATAACTGTACTAAAAATGTAGCGTTAGTATCCCCAGAAACGTATCTGGATTTTGATATGCGAATTACCCTTGTTCCTTTATTGTAGGTTTTTACTGCCCTTCCTTGCTGCACTAAGTTATCAACTCTGGCAAGAATGTCAGTAATTAGAATATCTGGTGCCTCTATATGCGTAGGCTTAAAACAAAAATCAAACGTCAGAACCCATCTTTCTAAGTTTGAAAGCACAATAGTCAGCCTCTTAAGATAAATTTATATGATAAATCTACTATTAATATTTAGGTGCCAACAAGTCCGTACTTCAAACAAATTGATCTATACTCCATTTAGATACGAATTAACTGTATGCAAACACAGTATCATTCGCATAGCCGACTGAAAAGAAGATTTTACCTATCAATGCAAGTGTCAACACATAAGCGTGGACTATGAACAAGCCCGGATTCAGTTCCGGGTAATCCTCGTCGTATAAACAAAAAGGCCATGCTATGCACAGCCTGGAAATGATGCGGTGTGGTGGCTGGCGCTGTTGCGACTTAGTGCATCAGCCTGCACATTCACCACGAATTTTAATTTTGAGCTACCGAGTAATCCTCAGTAGTTGAAATTGAATACCAAAAACCCGCATATTTGGCGGGTTTTAGCTGGATAAGTCAGGTGACATAGCTATCACTCTTATCATAATATTCAGTTTTTTACGTACGTAAACTCTTTTATTAAATTAGGCTGCAATTTTTTGAACATATTTATCCATTTCCAGTTCTACATCTAGCATCATCAACATCCCTTCAACAACACCCTCCGCCTTTTGTAATTTTTTACCGATATGACCGTCAGAGCATTTATGCTCATAAGCTAGTTGAATAAATGTTTTACCAAACACATAGTAGTCAAATAACAAATCATGGATATCGCTATTCTTTTGATTCAGCTTTGCCATGCAGCTAGAAATAACAATAGCGTCATCTTCGCAGCATTGCGTGCGAGATTTAACTTTACTGGGAATTAGCCCTTTAAATCCTGCTGCAATTGACGACCAATAGACATCCTCCCTATTATCAGCCACCCATGCCCCCCAGCGCTCTAAAACTAACTGAATATCACGCATTATCTATCTCCGGCAATACTGTTGCAATACGACAATCGTAACGAGTGCTATAAGCTTTACGTAGACGACTCTCTTTATTTATTCCGACTTCTTGTCTGACTGTGAGAGTTCCATTTCGTTTTTGAGTGATAACATGATGATGCTTTGTTTGCTGTCGTAAGAATCTCGCTTCTTCAATTGCTGCCGATATATCAGTGAAGATTGTCATTGCTTAATCTCCTGAGTTTTGCCCGATACTCATCACAAATACGTTCGTAATCTTCACGCCGCCATTTCATTAGCGGCTTTGGCATCATTAGAGCATCAAACCTTTCTTGACCAATTTTCTCAATCAACCGGGGTTTATAGTTAATTATATTTCCCGATAAATAGTTATTACATGCAGAGCATTGTTTATGCGTATTATCTTCATCAAATCTCAATTCTGGATGAGCCTTAGTTGTTCGATAATGTCCCGCATGATATTGTCCCTTATGAAATCTCCCACAGCTAATACACGGAAGGTCTTTATCTCTTTCTCTGATAAATGCATTAAATGTTTGCTGTGCCTGATTTCTGAAATATGAGATGTGCTTGACTGCTAATCGACGGGCTTTGAGTTTATCTTTCTTTTCTACTAATTCTTGTCGTTGTTTCTTTTTGAGTGCCCGCTCTGCTTTTTCTTTGTCTCTATTATACAATTGTTGTGATAATTTTTCTCCACATTCTGGACTACAATAATATTGATGCTCAAACTTTGGTATTAACCAAGCACCACATATTTTACATTTCCTTCTCGCTGGCTTTTTCATTTCTATTTCTCCTCCGATCCCATCGTGCACGCAATAGTTCATAAACGTAATCAAACGTTTTAACTTCGGACTCTGTAGGAATTGGCTTTGATTTATTAGACGGGACTTTATAGATTAGATTATTGATGACTCGTTGAGTCTGTGATGTTTGTTGACTCATTTAATTTCACCATATCTTTCTTTATTTTCCTGATAGCATTCAGCGCCCTTTTACCCCGCTTAAGTTGCCATAGTGTATAAATACAAAGTATTCTCGCAGCACACGCGAGCCACACAAGACCACAAACAAATGTTGCTACGATGCCAGCAAAAGCATAGAAATAGAGTATCCAATCATTCATCTATCTTGCTCCTGTTTTAATTTCATATACTGTGAATTATTTGGAATAGTCACTAAACACCCAATATCTAGCGCCCATTTCTCTACTTGCGTCATGAAATAGAACATTTCACCTGTATCTAATTTCGAAGTCTTTCTGAGTATTCTTACTCGTTCCGGCGACTGAGTATTTAAATCAATAATATCTATTGCTTCATAACCCAAGAATGTATGCTTAAGGGCTTCTTTAACTTCCTCCGGCGTTAATTTAGAATTATGTAAATTCAAATAACGACTTATTTCACCGCACCACATATGAAATGTAGAATTCTGTGGAATCGATCTGATATCTTTCCACGGCTTTATGATAATTCGATGTGGCTGTTTCGTTTGAAGTGTTTCTTTCAATATTTCCCATGCCTGAGATTTATTTGATTCATGAAAACAAAAATCAGCTTCCATTTATCCCCCCTTTCACTTTCTTGATATCGTTCTCAAGATACAATGTTTGGCTTCTTGCGCTCCTCAGTCTAGCTTTTGTATTTTTCTCTTCCTGCGCCAATTTGTCACAAGATGATCTGAGTGTATCCCGCTGTTTTAATAGCTCATCAATCTCGCGTACAACACGCTCACCGTCGTACGCACATCGCAGAACAAAATCAAATACATCAATATTGCAGCGACATTGATTACACGTTAGAACACGGAGCTGTTCGTTAACTGTTATTGCAGAATGTTTACATCGTGATTGTTCGGAAGTTTTAGATGTGACTGTAGTGTTAATGCTGGGTTTGTTGTCACTATTGAATTTGATAGCTATAACGTTATCTGTATTTTCTGTCATAATTCCTCCGGTGGGTTTGGGAGTGGCATCCAATGCGTGACTTTCCGAATGATGTACCATTTATCCTTAAAATAATCTTCAATATGGACCATATCCATCGATTCGATATCTGAAAACCAAACTAAAACAGAGTCATCTACTAATTCCGGCAGCCGCTCACTACATTTAATCCAGTTCATCTCAAAAATCCTTCTTGTAAGGTTTGCGGGGCTTGTCTTCGTTGCGATTGGCTCGTCGCTCACCTTCAATCTGATCAATAGGGAAGAGACAAAGCCCCTTTTGCTCAACATAAGTCGTTCCTGCTTTGCCGTGGCGATTTAATCTAACAATTAACTCTGTAAGTGTTCGGTCTGCATGTTTGTGAAAAACAGAGTCACGATGAACACCCAGCCAGTAGTCACAATCTTGTTCGATTTGCCCGGTATCTCTGCTATCCGCAGGGACGGGCCGCTTATCTGCTCGTTCTTCAAGCTTCCTGTTTAGTTGAGTCAGCAATACAACTACCGTATCCAATTCTTTCGCCAGGCTCTTTAACCCTTTTGTGATATTGCCATAAGCAAGATCATTCCGGTCAGCTTTCTCTGCTTTCATCAAAGTGAGATAATCAACACCGATAAAACCAATTTTCCCTGCTTTACGTTTTAGCTTCCTGGACTCAGATTGGATATGTGCCAATGACATTGCGGGGGTGTCGTTGATCCAGATATTCGGGTGTTCTTTGAGTTCTCCGATAGCTTTACTGACAAGTGACCACTCATAATCATCAATTTCACCTCCATAAAATGCGTCACCCGATACATTTGACTTCTGGCTGATCATCCGCTCAACAATCTGTTCATCTGTCATTTCCATGCTGAACAGCGCAACTGGTAAACCATCGTTAGCCACGTTTTTTGCTATTTCTGATAAAACTGTCGTTTTACCCATTTTTGGTCTGGCTCCGATAACAAACAGAGATCCATTCACTATGTGACGAGGAGATAACATTTCATCAAGATGCTTAATGCCTGTTTTCAATCCAGAATATAATTCAGGGTCATTAAACCGGGCTTCAACTTTCTCAAACCACCTATCAATAACATCATCGATTCTGACCAGTCCGCTCTTAGATCCGGTTTTAGCATGATCTGCTGCTTCCGTGATTAATACCTGTGCTGCCTCCAATTTCTCTACCGCTGTCATTCCGTTACGGGAATAAAATAATTCGGAGATCTGGTTAGCTTTGCGAATAGCAAACCGCTCGATTGCTCTTTCATGAACAACTTTGGCATACCCAACAATATTAGCCACACTTGGCGTATTTTTACTCAATTCGGCCAGATAAGCAAAACCACCAACTTGATCCAATGTTGAATTGGATTCCAGGCTGTCAGAAACAGTAATCAGGTCTACAGTCTGCTTACGCCGATTCATGTCACTCATGCGTTCAAAAATCGTCTGATGTGGTCTGCTGTAGAACGACTCGGTCTTAAGTGTTGAGAATACTGTCTGTGAATTATCACTCTGTGAGTCAATCAGTAGAGAACCCAAAACACTTTGTTCAGCTTCGATATTGTGTGGCATAACGGATAAATCTAAATCGGTCATAACGCCCCCTCTCGCGTTTTTGTCAGTGTGTCCGGCCTTAGCAGATAATCAAAATTGGCTCTCCAGCCTGAATCGTTTTCACCAAAATAAAATGGCTTCGCAGTAGCGACAAAAGCTTCAAAATACTTCGTCGCTGCCTCAACTGTCTGATGGTTTAACTCACCCCACAGTTTTTTTATTGCCCGTTTTCGTTTTTCATTCAGGCTCTCAGCATTGGGTAACCTATCTCCGATAGCTTCGTTGTATGCCTCCATAATTTCCAAGTACGGAATTTTTAGATTTTTAGATTTAACCGGCCTAATTTCACTAAGCCCCGAATGGGGGTTAGGGGGTATGTCTTTATTGTCTTTTGTAATAGTGTCTTTTGTGTGTCCCTGTTTTGGTGACATCCCTGTCACGGTTTTAGTGACACTTTTTGTCACTGTTTTGGTGACAATGACACTATTTTGGTGACACTCTGGAATTTCCCATTCTGATAGATTCTTATTCGGTCCAATTAATTGACCTTCTTTTATTAACACTTTCATAGCGATAAGCTCATTTTTAGCTTTGTTTACTTTCTGCCTAGGCAGTCTTGTTAACTCAGCTATTTGACTGTCAGCAATCCGATCCATCTTCTTGTTGAAACCGTAAGTTTTTCGGCAAACCGCGTGAGCTACTTTGGCTTGATTCCGTGTCAGATTTGCCCCGATCAATTCCTCGTAAAGCTCATTTGCCAAGCGTGTGTACCCATCATCAACATCAGCCACTTTGACAACCTCCCTAACTTGGGATGTTGGAAAATTAATTACTTCCGCTGTATTCATGTGACCTCCTTTTCAGCTTGATTTATCTTGTGAAATCGCCGTTTTCTTGACATGATATAGACCTATTAGTGGTATATAGGGGAAATGAGAGCTCCCCTGTTTGATTCATATTGATATTTCGATTTGATTAGAAGCCTCAGTGGCAACTGAGGTTTTTCTTTTCGGGTATCTGATAAGCTCTAAAGCAGCTAGTAGCGCTTTAGCATCTTCCCCGGTCATAACAACTTCCTGTTCTGGAATTTCGAATTCAATCGCAACTAAGAATCGAGCCATCTTCTCAATAAAACTGATGTCGTCGATCCGTTGCGGTCGTTGCCAACGCGCAATTTGAGACTCATGAAACCCAATAATTTCAGCGACATTGCGTGCACCTTTCAGCACCAGTTTTTTAATTAACTTGCTTTCCATTTCGCGAAACTTGCGTTCCGTTGCAGTATCCATATGTTAAATTCCTTAAATAAAATAAGTTAATAGCCTTGAAATAAGGCCGCTCCCCGTTTGCAGGGAATCCCTACTACGTAAGCAGGGCACTGGCGGATTGTTAAAGAGCATGCGAGCCAACTCGCGCGGTTATTTATTTACTTACTTGGTTTGGAAACGGCTTAATTTCTTCGGCCTTCACTCTGCCATCCGGGAGCTGAATAACGTAAATACTCCTCCCCATGCGTAGTGCTTTGCTTACTGCTGTTTGGTGACAACCGATCTCATCCGCTGCCTTTGCTTGCCCTTTTTCAAGCACATATTCTGATAATGGGATTGTTCTCACTTTTATTTCTCCTTGTAACCCACGAGACAATAATACTTGCGGTATTATCAAATTGCAATACTTGCGGTATTTTCAATTTAATAACTACGGTATTAAAATTAGGGAATGGATAAGAAAAAATCTTTGACTCAAGAGCAGTTAGATGACTGCATGAGACTAAAATCAATTTACGAATCTAAGAAAAAATTATTACATCTTAGTCAGCAAGCTATTGCTGATATAACTGATATGACTCAGGGAGCGGTAGGCCACTACTTGAACGGTAGAAATGCACTTAATGCAAAAGCGGCATCATCATTTGCAAGGATATTAAATGTTTCTGTTTGCGATTTCAGTCCTTCTTTAGCTGCTGAAATCACTGAATTGTCAACGAATATTGTTGATAATAATGAAAAAAAAGAGTTAACAAAAACAGCTAGATACTTAACGCCAGAGCAAGAAGAATTGCTTGATGTCTATGATGGACTGCCGAACGAAGAAGCACAGAAATTTTTGCGTGAGATGAAAGCCAAGAAAGCACATTTTGATGCAATCTTCGCCGAAATGCTGGAAAAGAGGGGCAGTAAAGCAGGTTAACTATATAAATTTCAAGTGCAAATATTAACGTGTGAAATTGTTACATTTGTCATATTTTTAATAAAGGAATGGAGATGAGCGACAAAAAGCATAAAAAAAATGAAGCTAAAGATTTTAAGCCCTATGTAGATACAGATAACTTAATATCTATGAAGGATTTTTTTGACTATCTAGAAGACAAAGAAGTTAGTTCCATATGCCCCGCATGTGGTAAACCGACTATGTCTGGGGTTGTTTCTGTTGAGAAAGGTCAATCGCTAATATTAAATGCGATGTCCAAAGATGCATCAAAAATCTTAGCACATGAATGTGTCGGTAGAATTTGCCTATCATGTGGAAATATTCAACTATTCTGGACAAACTCTATAAGATCTTGGATGAAAAATCATAAAGATAACGATTAAGGTGTCATTATAGTGAATGATAATCAATTAGCTACCGTATACAGCATCATAGATGCCAAGCCAATAGCGTATAATGCAGCTCCAATTATTGAACTTGCTGATCAAAACAAAAGTGTTATTATCGAAAATAGCGGCAATGTTAGCCATAGAGAGGTAGATGTGGATGCTCGCATGGAAAAACTAGAGAAACGAGTTGACTCTATTGAGTCTACCTTGTCTCGCCTAAATGAAACAATGCTTAAGCTTGATAGTAAGATTGACTTGCAGACATCTAAATTGGAGTCAGCGATAGCTTTACAATCAAACAAGCTTGAATCAGCACTAGCCTTGCAAAGCGCTGAATTGAAATCAACTATTGAAAATCAGAAAGTTTCCTTTGATGGAAAATTGAAGGATATGCGCTTAAGTATAATCCTTTGGATCTTGGGCCTACCTAGTTTGTTCTTCGCAATTTATAAAATTTATGAAGTTCTCAGTATCAAACAATAATTAGCCCTCCCTTGAGGGCTTTTTTACCCCCTTCTCTCGCCCAATCACTCTCAAACTCAAGCCAAGTTCCCCGTTCTGAAAATTTTTTTTAAAATAAATTATCTTAAAAATCAAAGTGATATTAATTTATCGAAATTTTTAATACTTGCGGTATTGATTTTTAATAATACCGCAAGTATTATTAGCTTCATCAAAGGCACACAGACAAGCGAACAGGCAAGGAAAGCCCACGAAGTAGCTGCTACCGGCGCATGAAGAGGTAGATGATTCGCAAGTGCTAAAAAACAAAGCAGTACCAGTAATACCAAATAACACTAAGTAATACCGCTCTTTAACAATATGACGATAGTAATTAGCAGTTAGTAATTAGATCGTCAAACGGAATCGCTCTGAATAAGTGTTAGAGCAACCCATTAACCACAGTAGGTTTTGGGATTGGTGAATGTGCGGGCTGACGCACGGGCTGAGTGGGCCGGATGGTCGTTGGAAAAGACAGGCTGTAAGACAAGTTGCGTAAATACCCGGCAAGCCGTAACGACCAATAAACCTGATGAAAATATTAACACGTATCCCTCGTTTAGAGGTGGCAACTAACATCATGCATAGTCCAAGTAAGAGATCAGCACTTACCACCAATCACCAAAACTTATTTAAAGGGGGTAAATATGGCTAATGAAAATCGTCAAATCCTCACATTAAGAGGGTTGATTGAAAGGCAACCATCGATTGCGGTCAAATCTAAAAAAGACAATGCAAAGTCTCGCAGATTGGCAAAGCAAATGGCGTTTTGGGATAAAAAACGTGCTGAGCACGAAGCAAAACCAAAAAGCCGCTCAGTTAATGAAATTGATGTACTGGCAAATCTGATTATTACTTTAAAGAGTAACGATAAGCCTGAATTTTCCGGCAGTCGTTGCTTACATAATACATGGCTCTATTCAGTCAGATAATTAATATGAGAGTGTGAATGTGGAAATAGTCAAATCAAAACGAGTCATTATTAAGTATCGCGCAGCGGACCAAGTTTCTCGAACAAATAACTCATTAGCGGGCTGTTATTCATATTATGCAAATGGGCAAGATGCACTTGATAGCGGCATGTTTTGTGAAAAGTTAATTCTACCGTACTGGGGAGATGAAAGAATAACTGACTTCGTAGGAAAGCAGTTTGTTATCAAAAACAGGGATGAGTTAACTCCAGATGAACAGTATATTGCCGCGGGATGCGCCAGACCGTGACATAATATTGCCAATTAACTAATTACAGCTCATTTATATTTCGAGTGGGCTGTGGTGAGTTATTTACTTCGCCACACTGGGAATAATAGGGAATTATCAGCAAGGATGCTACTTATTAAATTAATAACAAGGCTTATGAAAATGTACGAAGTTGAAATTATCTATCTCTCAATTAACAGTCAAGCGACAACACTGTGGGTTGAAGCCAATAATGACGATGAAGCAAAACGCGAAGTCGAATTATTAAAAGGTATATTTGATGAAGTTAATGTTGAATTCAGATTAACGGGTGTGAAGAAATAAACTATGAAAACTGAAATCAGGCTATCACAAAGCGAATTCAATCAAGTTATTAAATATTTAAGTGGCCGCAGAGAATTTACTTTTGATATGCATCAGGCAACTTATAGAGATGACATGATAGCTCTTCATCACTTTTTTGAAGATATTCTATGTGATTTCGGACTCGATTTGCCCGATCATCACATTAACATAGAAATAGAAGGTAAATAATAAAATGGTAAAAATACTAGAAACTTATAGTTTTGAAATATTATGTAAAGATGTACAAATTACGTCTTCTGAAATGGGAGGAATCTCAGTTGAGATATTTGATTTAAACGAAGATGATTTACAAAGAATGATTAATGAATTTGATTGCGAGGATATATTAAAAATAATTGATGAGGAAGATATTGTTAATTATTTAGAGGCCAAGGGTTACGTCGTAATTAAACGAGATGAAGAATAACATGACTAAACACGCGCACGCTGAATTAATGTTGCAATATGCACAAGATGCTTTAAAAACTAATGAACCGTGGAAGCTTTGGGAAACCGGAAACGGCAAGGATTGGTATGACTTGAATGATAAAATAAACAGGGGTGAGTTTTAATAATATGGAGTAAAAGCCAGCGGAGGGCATGGAAGTATATTATGAAAATCAACAAACAATTTTTTAATTTAGCTCAGTCTAAAGCAAGAATCGCTTTCAAAATAGAAAGTCAAATTGACTGGGCTATAGCAATGCAATATCTGAGATTAAGCTATGAATATGATTAAAGAATGGCTCTTCGCTATGTTATATCCCGCTTTTTTAATTATCTTCGCAACATTGATTTTAATATTTATGAGGTAATTATGCTTAAGATTTATTGTGACTCTTTTAAAGTTAATTACTCTAATAGAGCAAATGAAATAGAAATGGCTGGGAATATTACTATACAAGGAAATTACGAAGAAGTACTTAATTCAACCAGCCTTTCTTTCAGTGAAATAAAGGAATATTTCGAAAATAGGGGTTATAAAATCGAGGCTTTATAATATGAACCCATACGCTGCTTATGATGAGATTGAAGAAAAGAGGCTGGAAGATGAGCACTACAAGGAAGTAATATTGGAGCAACAAGGCATGGATGCTGAAATAATTTACAATAAACTCCCGGAATCCACTAAAATCTTTTCGGATATAACAAATAAATATTTCGGCAATATATTTGAAGATAACATTGAAGCAATGAATTTGCTTAATGACTTCTTATATTCTGCGTGTTTATTAGTAGTAAAGCAAAAGGGGTAAACGATGAAACCCGGCATTTATTATGACATATCAAATGAGGACTATCACAACGGAGATGGGGTTAGTAAGTCGCAGTTGGACGCGATAGCAATAAACCCCGCTTTTTTGCGGTGGATGAAAAAAGCACCAGTGGATGAGGAAAAAATAAAAGCGCTGGATATGGGAACAGCACTACACTGTTTATTACTAGAACCCGATCAATTCTGTAATCGTTTTATTGAAGCCCCGGAGTTTAATCGTCGAACAAATAAAGGAAAAGAAGATGAAAAGGAATTCATCTCTCAATGTGCGAACACGGGAAAAATCGTGATGGACTACGAACAGCATCGGAAGCTAAAAATTATGCGAGATAGTGCAATGGCTCATCCGGGAGCCAGATATTTACTTGATGCAGAAGGACACTGTGAAGCATCAATTTATTGGAATGACACCGAAACGGGTGAGCTATGCAGGATCAGGCCAGATAAGTTCTTAAGAGAAAAACTTTTGATTGTTGATGTGAAAAAAGTTGACGACATAAATAGGTTTTCACGACACATCGAAGAGTTTAGATATCACGTTCAAGCGGCAATGTATTGTGAGGGATTTAAACAGCATTTTGGACAATCCCCGTCTTTTGCATTTATCGCAGTCAGTGAATCAATAGATTGCGGTAGATATCCTGTTCGGCTGTTTGTTCTTAATGATGATGATCACGATGTTGGTTATTCATTATTTAGACGCGATATCGAAACATATCACAAGTGCAAGACATCAGATAATTGGGGTCTTGGTTTTGAAGTAATTCAACGCCCGGCATGGGCAAGGAACAGAGATGAATAATGTAGTAGCAAACCCATTTGGCCCAGCAGGACAATCAGCTCAACAAGGAACAGGGATGATTGCCGTCGAACAGCAGCGGGCAATACAGGAAGTTCAAGCAGCAATGGTAATCGCCAAGAAATTCCCACGCGACCCAATTGTTGCAATGGATAAAATTTTGCAAGCATGTACTCGCCCCACCCTGGCAGAAGGTGCGCTGTATTCGTATAGCAAGGGAGGAGCAGCAGTAACAGGGCCTAGCATTCGTCTTGCTGAAGCTCTTGCTCAGAACTGGGGGAACATTCAATTTGGCATCAGGGAGCTTGAACAGAAAAACGGTGAATCGTCTGTTGAGGCGTTCGCATGGGATATTGAAACAAATACACGTCAAGTTAAGACCTTTACTGTTCCGCATGTTCGATTTACGAGACAGGGAAAGAAAAAGCTAGAAGATCCTCGCGATATTTATGAGATGGTGGCAAATCAGGGATCAAGGCGTTTACGGGCATGTATTTTGGGTGTAATACCCGGTGACGTAATCGAAGCCGCAGTCGGACAGTGTGAAGTCACGCTAAATAGTCATGCCGATACCTCAGCAGAAGCCATTAAAAAGATGGTCGAAGTTTTTAAAACAGAGTTCGGTGTCACATCTGAGCAGATACAAAAGCGTATTCAGTGTCGCGTAGAGTCAATGCGACCCGCACAGATGGTCCAAATGAAAAAAATATACGCAAGCCTACGTGATGGTATGTCTTCTCCCGACGACTGGTTTGAAAAATCCGAATCAGAAAATACTAAAGTGAACGATTTAAATAACATGGGAAATTCAGCAAATGACAGAGGAAACGAATAAATATATTGGCGATCCTTGCCCGAAGGGACACACTCTCAGATATATGTCAAACGGAAATTGTATTGAATGTCAGATTGCCAATCAAAAGAATAAAGCAAAGAAGCCCAAGCGAGAAAGTAAAAATAAAGTCTATCCCGATGATTTTACTCATCGCGTATTTATTCTCGGAAATCCTGAAAGAGTGAGAAATTAATCTAATCTAATGAGGTGATTTATGGCTGTGAAGTTAGAGATTTTTATCTCGTTTAATGAAGACTTAAATAAACATCATGTTGAATATTCCACTGCTTTTACTTCATGTAGTACGCATGAAGAAAGACAGATTCTTACTGAATTAAGAACAAAGTTATTGGGCGAAATGGACAATGAATATGCTGGCAATCGTTATGTTAATTAGAAAGAGAGGTGAATATGACTCAGAAAACACCCTGGAATCCAAGCCTGAAAGCAATTCAACGGGTTAAAGATCCGCTCCCAATTCCGACAGAGTGTCGATATTGCAATGAAGATGTAACAATAGCTCATCATGAAAAGATATTTGGTAAAAGCTATAGCAAATGGCCGTGGTTATATATTTGTACATCGTGTGGGGCATATGTCGGCATGCACCCATATACAGATATCCCGCTTGGCACATTGGCAGATAAAGCAACTCGTAACGCACGAATGAGCGGGCATAAGCATTTTGAAGAAATGCGGGACAAAACAGGATTGGAACGCACGGACGCGTATAAGTTGTTAGCACAGAAGCTAGGAATTAATAAATGCGAATGTCATTTCGGCTGGTTCGATATTGACACTTGTTATAAAGCAAAAGAAATTTGTGAAAATATGATTATTAAAAGAGGTAACTCATGAGTAATTATTGTGGTATGTGTGGAACCAATAAACACGGCTCTAAATATTGCCCCGGATGTCAAGAAGCAGCTTACATATTTCACGAGCAATACTTAGACCCGAAATTAAATTTGCAATTACCGAACCCGGATAGCGAATTTATGAAGCAAGTAAGAGAACAAACAAAAAGAGGTAACTATCATGAATAAAGATACAGAGTCTTTAATATCAGCATGTCACGAGTTAGCAAGAACAGCGAAATGTGACGATTATTTAATTCTGAATGATATTGCAGATAAATTGAAATCTCTTAGTAAAGAACGTGACAAATACATGGGAATGTTTATTGATTCATGCGCCGGTCTTGCTGCTATAGCTGATGCGGTAGGAATTAGAGAAGAAGATGATACGGGTTCACCGGGTCAGGTAATTGCTGAAATCAGGAAAATTAAGGCAAATGCAATTCAGGAATATGCTAATAAACTAATAAGTGAATAAGTAGATGAATGATTATCTATGCCATTCTTTCTATTTTATATGGAAACGAATGTTCAAGCGTTATGTTGTTAATATACTAGCGTCACGCGGCGCTAGTTTATCAGAAGCAAAAGAAATTGCTGAGTGTGAGATTGAGTCATATTCTAGAAAAGACGGGTATTGGAAATATATTCATCCGCACGATGCTGCAAAAGAATCATTGTCATATTGGAGTGATTAACGTGGAAATAAGATTAGATAAACATGTCATCACATCAGATGAATATCAGTTCATTCTCAATGAAATTAAAATAAACAAAGAAGGTAAAAATGTCGGTCAAGAGAGGTTACAAATAATCGGATATTATCCCCGACTAGAGCAATTAATTAAGAAATTAATTTTATTAGAAATTCGTCGTGATGATATTAAATCACTTCAAGAGATGAGTGATAAAATTAATCAATTTGCAACGGAAATTTCATTGAAAATAAAGTAGCTCAATTTTAAATCGGAGAGTTAATATGAAGTTCTTTGTTGAGATTATCAATCGTTCGAAATCATATGTTGCGAGAGTTAACTAATCAAGAGGCTTGAATGGAAATAAAACATCCAGCTATTCGTTACCACGGCGGAAAATTCAGATTAGCATCGTGGGTTATTAAACACTTCCCACAACACACACATTATGTTGAGCCTTTCGGTGGTGCTGCAAGTGTTCTACTCAGAAAAGAAAGGAGCTATGCGGAAATATATAACGACTTAGATGATGACGTTGTTAATTTCTTTAGAGTTATTCGTGATGAGGACACAAGACAGCAATTAATAGAACGGATGCTATTAACGCCGTATTCGCGGACTGAGTTTTTATGTAGTTATGAACCGATTGATGACGTAATAGAAAAAGCCAGGCGCTTAGTTGTCCGTGCAACAATGGGTTTTGGTAGCGCGGGAGCAACAAAAGGAACCACAGGATTCCGGCTTGATACTAAGCGCAGTTCAGCAACAGCGCAACATTTGTGGGCAAGGATGCCCGATAATATAGCGGCAGTTGGTCAAAGATTCGAGGGTGTTTTAGTTGAGAACAGGGATGCTATTTTATGTATGGAAGACCACGATGCAGTCACTACTCTTCATTATATAGACCCGCCTTATTTGCCAGAAAAACGCATTTTGACATCGAAATATTACAGGCATGAAATGGATAATCAGCAGCATGAAAATTTACTCATGGCCATAAACAAATTACAGGGCATGGTAGTAATCAGTGGATACGATTCAGATATGTATAACGACTGTTTGATTGGCTGGAGAAAAGAAACTAAACAGTCAGCCGCAGCGGGTAAAAAAGGATCAGTTAAAAGACAGGAATGCTTGTGGATTAGTCCTAATATTGAATTTATAAAGGAAATAAAACATCATGAAATTAATCAGCTTAATAAAGCCAATCAAAGTTAACTATCTCGGAATTGAGTTATCAGCTCCGCACTGGACTAAATTTATAGCAACTGATGAAATGGGATTAGTATTTGCATGCAATATGCTTCCGAACATTGAATTTAATTGTTATGAAAGATGGGGTTCTGACTCCACGTCATTTCGAGATGAAGTTATTGCTGTAGTCGATTTAGAAGGAATGGACTGGAAAGAAACTCTCGTTGAAATATGAGTGTAATTAGAGGAGACTTGATTATGTTAACATGTGATATGAAACAATTTGAATTCACGATAGTTGACGCGTGGGATCTCGGAAAAAGATTTGCTATTTTGTTTACTAAACATTTCGATCTTAAAATTCTTATTCTGAAAAATGATGATGAAATATATATTTTTGAGATAAGTGTAACAGATATTGAAGGAATGCTTAAATGAACTCACTCAACTATCGAAATGCGATGACAAAGCCGTCACAACTATTCTCGATAAATATACACAGCAATTCAAATTAATTATGAATGAGCATCAGATGAAATTCAGCGCTAAATCAGTGCTGTCTTATTATATGAGAAATTTACAAAAGGAATGCAATAATGGATAATAAAGAATCAGTTATATTTGTTTCACCCAATGAATGGGTGACAAAAGAAGTTTTATCTTTTTCTACTGGACTAAAGCCGGGTAAGATCCGAAGATGTCGGGATAAAGCATGGAAGCAGGGGAAGGAGTGGTTACTTGTGGCAAGTGATGGACATCCAAAAGATAACAGCGAAGTTATGTATAATCTCCCGGCGATCAATAAGTGGATAGCTAAGCAAGCATCTAAACAACCGATACAGAGGAGACGCTGATGTCGAGTAAAATCGTTTACCCAACAGGTGTAGAAAACCACGGTGGTTTTCTACGTATCTGGTTTATGTATCAAGGTAAGCGATTTCGTGAGTCTACTGGTCTGCCTGATACGTCAAAAAACAGAAAACTAGCTAGTGAGATCAGGCAATCAGTAAATTATGACATCAAAACTGGTAACTTTGATTACTATAAGCGTTTCCCAGAATCAAAAAATGCAAAAAAATTCACATCATCAGCAGTAGAAGCAATATCTGTTGCTGATTTTTTTGACAAGTGGCTTGTTCTGAAAAAACCAGAAATATCACTGAATACGTATAGACGTTATGTTTGCAAGCTGGAAACATGTACAACGTTGATTGGCAAAGATAGGAATTTATCTACAATCACATCAGAAGATTTAATCAAGCTTAGAAATGATCTTCTGTCAGGAAGTCATCGCCCAGCCAGGAAAAGGAAAACCATAAAAAAAGGCAGAACAGTAGCCACTGTAAATGATTACATTACATGTGCAAAGGGTGTCATTAAGTTTGCATTTGAGAACGGGTACATAACAAAAGATCCAACAATATCTGTAGGAAAGCTAAAACGCAGCCGAACTATCCCCGATCCGCTGACTAGTGAAGAGTTTGACAGGCTACTTGATGCATTCACAAACGAACAAGCCCGTAATTTGTGGATAGTCGCAGTTTATACAGGATTGCGACATGGTGAATTATGTGCTCTGGCATGGGAAGACATTGATCTTTATGCAGGCACACTAACAATAAGGAGAAACTGGACAAGTGTAAAAATATACACTCTGCCGAAAACAGAGGCTGGAACCAGAGTAATTACACTCCTTGAGCCAGCTATCCAGGCCCTTAGATCACAACAAGCTCTTACAAAAATGCGACAATCGATTGATGTTGAAGTCAATCTCAGAGAGATAAACAAAACACGAATTGATAAATGTACATTTGTATTTAATCCAGCAGTGAATACAATCGGTAGACGAAATCACGGCGAGAGATATTCCCTTACGTCTATCAGTGACATGTGGGATAGGGCTATGAAAAAAGCAAAATTAAGGCACAGGAATGCTTATCAATCTAGGCACACATATGCATGTTGGATGCTTTCAGCAGGAGCGAACCCATCATTTATTGCTTCACAGATGGGTCACACTTCCGCTCAAATGATTTTCACCGTGTATGGCAATTGGATGCCTGAAAATAATGCAAGCCAAGTAGAACTTTTGAATGCCAAATTTAGTCAAAGTGCCCCATCTATGCCCCACAATAAAACCATGAATAAAAAAATACTTTATTAATCAAAGAGAATAGCATAATGGCTCAATATGTTTACACTGAGTTGTAATTAA